>JAGOIY010000144.1 GCA_017995405.1 Candidatus Cloacimonadota bacterium | reverse complement strand
CTCTACTCCTCAGGTTTCATCTGGGGAAAGAGGATCACTTCTTTGATAGAATCGTTTTCGGTGAGCAGCATCACCATGCGGTCGATGCCGATGCCCAGTCCGCCCATGGGTGGCATGCCGTATTCCAGGGCTTCCAGGAAGTCTTCGTCCACCACGTTGGCTTCTTCGTCGCCCTGGGCCCGCAGCGCTGCCTGGGCTTCCAGACGGGCACGCTGGTCCACGGGGTCGTTGAGCTCGCTGAAAGCGTTGCCAAATTCATAACCGGCGATGAAGAGCTCGAAGCGGTCTGCCAGTAAAGGATTACCGGGTTTAGCCTTGGCCAGGGGAGATATCTCCTTGGGGAAATCGGTCACGAAGGTAGGCTGGATCAGCTTGGGCTCCACAAAATGCTCGAAGAGCAGGGCAATCAGCTTGCCTACTCCCGCGCCCGGAGGAATTTCCAGCTTGTGCTCTTGGCAGAAAGCCACGGCTTTGTGATAGTCCATATCGCTGAGGTCGATGCCGGCATGCAAGCTCACCAGTTCGGTCATCGGGGCTTGGGTGAACGGCTGGTCCAGTTGGATGTCGTAACCGCGGAACTTATAACTGGATTTTTGCAGGATATCTTTGGCGAGGTGGTGGAAGAGATCTTCCGTGATAGCCATCATGCCCTGCAAGTCTGTGTAGGCCTGATAGAGTTCCAGCATGGTAAATTCCGGATTGTGGGTGCGGTCCATGCCTTCATTGCGGAAATCCTTGCCCAGTTCATACACCCGCTCAAACCCGCCCACGATGAGGCGTTTGAGATACAACTCGGTGGCGATCCGCAGATAGAGGTCCACATCCAGAGTGTTGTGATGGGTGATGAAGGGCCGGGCATTGGCGCCTCCGTAAAGCGGTTGCAGCACAGGGGTTTCCACTTCGATAAAGCCACGTTCATCCAGAAACCTGCGCGTGGAGCTCACGATCCTGGACCGCGTCTCAAACACCTGACGGTGACTGGGGTTGAGCAGTAAATCCAGATAGCGCTTGCGGTAGCGCAGTTCGATATCGGAAAACTCGTCATAGCGGACCAGCTTGCCGTCTTCCAGCTTCTCTTTCACGGCGGGCAGGGGACGGATGTTTTTGCCCAGCATGGTGATCTCAAGGACCTTGATGCTGTATTCTCCCGCCTGGGTGTGAAACATGCTGCCGCGTGTCTGGACAAAATCTCCGGGATCGCAGAGCTTGAAGATCTCATAATTGTCTTCGCCCACCAGATCGCGCTGAACGTAGATCTGCAGCTTACCGCTTTCGTCTTCGAGATTGCCAAAGCCCAGTTTTCCCTGACGGCGCATGGCCACCAGGCGACCGGTGAGAGTGATCTCCTGCTGGCTTTCGATCCAGTTTTCCCGGTCCCGCAGCACCTGGCCAATCTTGTGGCTGCGCTTTGAGATCACCGGATAGGGATCTACTCCCAGCTCGCGAAGGCGGGCCAGCTTTTGCAGGCGAAGCTGGATAAACTGATTGGGCTTCTGCATTTTACAGGTCTTTGAAAGGATTGTCCGAGGAGATGCTCACCTTTTGATTGGCATATTTGCGCCATTCTTCATCCTGGCGGCTGCGTCCACCCTTACGGGGAGGACGGCTGCTGTCATAGTCACGGGGGCCACGCTGTTCGCGAGGCTCACGATGCCCGCCTTCTTCGCGTTTCTGGCTTTCCATGATCTCTTCGGGAGTGCGGTCGGTGTAATCCAGGGTGATGCGGTGATTATCTTTATCTATGGCGGTGACCATCAGGGTGATGGCTTCTCCGCTCTTGAATTCATCGGCTTTGCGGACTCTGGAACGCGGCAGCAGACCAGTGATTCCGTCTGTGATGGTGACAAACACGCCGAAGTTGGTGGAGCTTTCCACCGTGCCTTCGAAGGGCTGTTCGATCTGGACGAGCTCGTCAATTTTGTTCCAGGGATCTTCCTGCAGGGCTTTGAGGGAGAGGGAAATCTTTTGGGTATCGGGATCCACGCGCAGAATCTGCACCTGGACAAAGTCCCCTTCCTTGAGCACTTCGCGGGGATGGGCCACATTGCGGTTGCGGCTCATTTCACTGACGGGGATCAGGCCTTCGACGCCTGGTTTCAACTCGGCAAAGGCGCCAAAGTTGTGCAGCCTGAGGATGCGGCAATTGATCTGGTCGCCTTCCTTGAGCTCCTGCAAGGCCATGGTGAAGGGGTTTTCCATCAGGGCTTTCATCGAGAGGGCGATCTTGTCTCCCTTGATGTCCAGCACTTTCACTTCCACTTCCTGACCGGTCTTGAGGAGATCCTGAGGTTTGACCACATGCTGCCAGGAAATCTCGGAAACATGCATCAGGCCTTCCACACCGCCCACATCGACAAACGCGCCGAAGCTGGTCATGCGCATCACAACGCCTTTGACCACAGCGCCCACGCTGAGGTTTTCCATGGCGGCGGCCCGCTTCTCATTGGCCTCTGCTTCTTCCAGTTGACGGTGGGAAACCACGATGCGACGGCAGTTTTCCGAGCATTCGATCACTAGGAAATCCATGGTCTTTCCGATGAGAGCGGCGTTGTCGGATACTCCGCGCAGGGCCATCTGGCTGACAGGGCAAAAAGCTCTGGCACCCAGGACGTCCACGTTAAAACCGCCTTTGGTGAGGGAATAGACCTTACCCGATACGGGGATCTTCCTTTCGAACGCGTCCAGAATGGACTGCTTGTCTACATGTTGTTTGGTGAGGCTCTTGCCCACAACGTAGCCTTGATCGTTCTGATCTACGATATAGCCTTTCAGCATATCTCCTACCTTGAGGTTGAGCTCTCCCTTATCATCAGCATATTCGCCGATCTCGGCATACGCGTCGAACTTTCCGCCCAGGTTCACAATGATAAAGGTTTCATTGATGCTCACGATGGGGGCGTCCACGACGTCGCCTTTTTTGATCTCCGCGGTGTTTTGAAAGGACTCTTCGAGCATGCGAAGATATTCTTCTTTCAATTCCTTCATCGCGGCTTTGCTGTTGGTTTCACGCACCTTGTCTGACATAAGTAACTCCTAACGACTATTAAAGAAAGACCCACGTTTTTGAGGAGCCTGTTTTTGTAAAGTACTTTATTGCGTTGGGAGTGATTATCGCCATAAGGGAGACCGCTTTAAGATTCCGCTTGACGTCTCAGGGCCGCGGTGAATAACATCCTTTCATGATCCGCACGCAAGCAAAACAGATTCACGCGCAGTTGCTAAACTGCTGTTGGAAAGCGTTAAAGCGCTTCTGCGAGTTTCCGCTTCTCAGCGCTGCTCTGGCGTCTTGGGAGCCGGGGCAGGACCTCCATCTGCTGGCCATAGGAAAAGACGCAGGCCGCATGTGTGAGGCTGCCATTAAGGTGCTGAAAGACAAGGTCTCGGATGGCTTTGTCCTCACCAAATACGGGCATTACCGCTGTCCAGATGACCGCATCCTTCATCTGGAAGCCGGGCATCCCATTCCGGATGATAACTCTCTGCAAGGCAGCCGCTTGATCGTGGAATGGATGTCTGGGCTGGGCCGGGATTCTGAACTGATCGTCCTGCTGAGTGGTGGTGGTTCCGCCCTGTTTGAGATGCTCAATGATGGCATCGACCAAGCCGGACTCACCTCCCTAAACAGGGCTTTGCTTCGGAGCAGCCTCGGTATAGCTGCCGTCAACCTGGAAAGGGCCAAGTATTCAAGGCTCAAAGCCGGAGGAGCGCTGACCTTCTTTAAAGGCAAGCAGCTCAAGGTCTTTGCCCTGTCGGATGTCGAACATGACGATCCGGCTGTCATCGCTTCCGGACCTTTTACACCTGTGCATAAAGATGAGAGAGGGGAGTATAGGATCATAGGCAACAATATGTCTTTCAGGGAGTTACTCGCGGGAGAGCTGTCTATTTTGGGTTGCGATATTGAGAATGATCCATCTTATCTTAGTGAAGATCATGGCCGCTTTATCGGTATGATCGGAAACGAGTTGAACAGAGTTTCAGAGCGGGACAGGATCACGATCTGGGGTGGGGAGATGCCCATCCGGTTCACCGATTCCGGCAAAGGAGGCCGTTGCACTCATCTGGCGCTGTCGGTAGCTCCCCTGCTGGCTTCCCATCCGGGAGCTGTGTTTATCGCTCTGGCCACCGACGGAAGTGATAACTTGTCTGGCAGCGCGGGGGCCTGGGTGGATGCTCA
>JAGOIY010000143.1 GCA_017995405.1 Candidatus Cloacimonadota bacterium | reverse complement strand
ATAGAAGCCATTCAGACATGATCCCTTTAATCCCTTTTTCCCTTTTTCTGCGTTCTATAAGTTCTCCATTCTCAATCCGCTGTAAAACAAATCCGTGCAGATCAGTTTAATCAGTGTCATCTGCGTCCTATTCATTCTAACCGCCAAGATTTCACTTGCCAAATATAGCCTATCAAAATACTATGTATTAAGAAGACTATTAAGAGGTACACATGGGAGTCAACACTCGCACCGAATATGCCCTGAGGGCCCTGCTGGAGATGAGCGGCAACGCGGAAGAGCCTATCTCCGCCCAACGAATCTGCCTGCGGCAGCAACTGCCCAAAAAGTATGTGGAGCATCTCCTCTCCGCTTTGAAGGTGGCCGGCCTGGTATCCAGCAGCGCTGGTTCCAGAGGTGGCTACACCCTTACCCGCAAGGCTGATCAAATCAGCCTCCTGGACGTAATGGAAGCGGTGGACGATCACTCTCTGGAGCTGGAATGCGGAGAAAACCGCGGAGAACACTGCCTGGGCGACGATTGCCAGCTCAGCCCCTTTTTCCATCAAATATCCCAGGAACAGAGATCGCTATTCGCCTCTTACTCCCTGGCCACGATCGCCAGCTTTTTTGAGCCCAGGGGAGCTCGCAAATGAGCCAGCGAATCTATATGGACAACTGCGTCACCAGTCCTTTGGCCCCCGAGGTCTTTGAGGCGATGAAACCCTATTTCAGCGAGCAGTTTTGGTTTCCCGGCACTTTCGTGAGCACCGGAGAGGCCACCAACAGCGCCATCGAAGGCTTCCGCAAGACTGTGGCGGATGCTTTGAATGCCCATCCATCAGAGATCACTTTCACCTCCGGTGGCACTCTCTCCAACAACATCGCCCTCAAGGGTTTGGCCTTGGCCAATTCAGACAAAGGCCGCCATATCATCGTCTCCGTGGTGGATTATCCTGACCTGCTCACCAACGCCGCCTACTTTGAAAGCATGGGATTCGAGCTCAGCTATCTGGAACCGGATACGGAAGGTATGGTCTCCGCGGACAAGCTCAAAGCCGCTCTGAGACCAGACACCATCCTCTTCATGAGCACCATGGTCAATCACGTGGTAGGCACCATCCAGCCCATTGCTGAATACTCCCAGGTGCTGGCCGCGGCCGATCATAAAATCTGGTTCCATGTGGATGCCGGACAGGCCTTTGGCAAATTGCCTCTGGACGTCAAAGCCCTCAATGTGGATACCCTCAGCGTCAGCGCTCACAAGCTTCACGGTCCTCAGGGGATCGGGGCCCTCTATGTGAAGAAAGGAGCCAAACTCAGCCCCTATATCCACGGCGTGAAGCGCTTTGACAGCCTCCAACCGGGAGGCCTCAGCCTGGCAGCCATCGCGGGATTTGCCAGAGCGGTGGAGCTGGTGTTTCAGGACCTCGACGGCAATATCAGCAAGCTGAGAGAGCTGTCAGACTATCTGCTGGAGCGCCTCAAAGGCCAAATAGACCACATCGAGCTCAACGGTCCCCGCGGAGCCGGCAGAGTATGCCATAACATCAACGTTTCCATAGACTATATCGAGGGCGAGGCCATCACCATGATGCTGGATATGCACGGCATCACGGTGGCTACCGGATCGGCCTGCGCTTCACAAGGCCTGAAGCCCAACTACGTCCTGATGGCCATGGGCAAAAACCATGTGCAGTCGCATGGCTCCATGAAGTTTACTCTCTCACGCTACAACACTCGCGAGCAAATTGACTTCACGGTGGCCAGGCTCAAAGAGATCAGTGCCACCCTACGTGAGCGCAGCCCCCTCTACACCGCTATCAAAGACCAGGAGAGATAAATGCAGTACTCAGAAAAGGTACTTCAACACTTTATGCACCCCAAAAACGTGGGCAAGATGGAAAACCCCGATTCCACCGCCACGGAAGGATCTCCCGCCTGCGGAGACCAGGTGACCGTCTATCTCAAAGTGGATGACGCCAGCCATACCATCGAGGACATCAGCTTCCTCTCCTATGGCTGCGCTTCCAATATCGCCACCGCTTCCATCATCACAGAAATGGCCAAGGGCAAGACCCTCGACGAAGCCAAACAGATCACCTGGAGAGACGCCATGGAAGCTCTGGACGGTCTGCCACCCGTGAAAGCTCATTGCAGCGTCCTGGCAGCCGACACACTCCAGACCGCCATCTCAAACTATGAGATCGCCCACGGCCTCAAGGAAGTGCCCAACTTTAGCAAAGACACCATCATCGAAGAGCTTAAAAAGATCATCTATCCCAAAGTGGGTGAAGACATCATCACCCTCAAAATGGTCAAATATGTGGGCTGGGACAATGGCGAAGTGCTGATCGACCTCAACCTCCTGAGCTTTGATCAATACCGCGACAACGTGGCCGAAGAAATCCACGAACACCTGGAGAAGTATCCCGAAGTCAAGAATATCGTGATCAACTTCCCAAGCTGAGAACTGGGTTGCTTTCCCGCAGATTACGCAGATTTAAACGCGGATTACGCGGATATTGATAAGGTTGGTTTTTTTGGGGGAGCAGAAGTACTGGAGCTCGCTTACACGCTCTCTCTGTACCATCTGCGAAATCTGCGCTATAATCTGCGAAATCTGCGGGAACCCTTACCGTCGCTCGTTTCCACGCCGTTCAAGGTCTGGCCGACATTAAGCTTGACAGGATTATGCCATCTGGTTTCATCTACAGCATATGAAAACATGAGGAGATAGAGTTAATGGTTAGCCGCAGTTTAACCAGCCTTTTTTGGGAATACCAGATATCCGAGCAGGAATTGCAGAACTGCCTGGATAAAAATGATCTGAACGATCCCATAACTGTGTCGATCTACAATCGCCTCTTACTTAGTACTCCCGACTGGTATAGCCTGTTAGATATGCTAAGTTGCGAGCAACTCAAGGCCGCGTTGTCTCCAACAGTGATCAAAACCATCCACTCCAAGGCCTTGCGAGAACGCTACAGCTTCGCGGCCAGCAGGCTCTTTCCTGAAAAATAACATGGACAGGTCCTTGTACCACAATGCTCTTTATCCACTGCAGGACACAGTCCTATCCCTGGTTGTGGAACTCGATCTGCCATTCTATCTCACAGGGGGTACAGCCCTGTCCAGGCACTACCTCAATCATCGCTACTCAGATGATCTGGACCTGTTCGTCAACTCCCACCCCGATTTCAGAGGTCTGGTCGATGCTATCGAAGCCGGCTTCAAAGATAAGCAACTCACTTATCAAGCCATTACACGCAGTGCCGATTTTGTGAGGCTCCAAGTTTCGGGGACGGATGATACAGTCCTTAAAGTTGATCTGGTTAATGACTTAGTCTGCCACATTGGTGAGTTTGAGCGCTCTCCTCAACTTGGGTTAGTGGATAACGTGTTCAACATCCTCTCCAACAAGATTTCAGCGCTCCCCAGGTTGGCAATCAAGGACTTTGCCGATATCGTCTTTATCGCCCGCAAATACACGTTCAACTGGAAAGTCCTGATCGGTGAGGCCTTCCAAAAGGATGAATGGGTAAATCCCCTCGATCTGGCCAGATACTTTGCCGCAGTGCCACCCAACAGGTTTGAACTGATCCAATGGGTCGAACCTGTGAACGTCAGCGAAATCATACTAAGCTGCCAGAAAATCGCCGATGAGATCATCCTGGGAGCAGACAACTCACTGGCGCAGAAGTAACAGCCGTCCTGAGTTTCAAGACAATCACTGGATCAAGATTCCGACCCGTCCCGCCCCTATTACCCGCCGTAGAGCTGCCGTGCGCTCTCCCGGGTTTTTCGCCGGAGGCCGCACGGCATCTCCACGGCAACAAACAGGCAAGCTTGCGGAGGAGTGCAATCTGAATATGTTATCAGAATAGCAAACGAAGAAGCCACTGGAGGCCCTGATGTATCAGCCTGACATGGTCCCCGCGGACCCTCAGTACCGCAGACAGGTGCTGATATTGCTGTTGATAATAGCCCTGGGACTGGGATTTCTGCTCTATAGCCTGCAGCCGTATCTGCAGGCAAACATCGATACCGGCACGCCTGAACAGACCCTGCAACTGCTGAAGTGGATGCTGATCGCCCTGGGGATTGTGCCGCTGGGATTTGCGATCTACATGCTGGTGATCGCGATCAAGGTTTACAGGCAGGGGATTTTCCCTCCGGAAGGGACTAAAGTGCTGAGGGACACGCCTATCCTCTTTGATCAGGATGCCAGG
>JAGOIY010000142.1 GCA_017995405.1 Candidatus Cloacimonadota bacterium | reverse complement strand
CAACCCAGTTGCCCCTGGGTGGGAACCAATCCTGCCATGATAGAGTATCACGACACGGAGTGGGGCGTTCCCGTCCACGAAGATCGCAAGCTCTTTGAGTTTATCACCTTGGACGCCTTCCAGGCTGGACTGAGCTGGTCCTGTATCCTCAATAAGCGCGATAACTTCCGTGAAGCCCTGGATGGATTTGATCCCTCGCTCATAGCCGGGTATGACGATGCCAGGATTGCCAGCCTGCTTAAGGACCCGGGAATTATTCGAAACCGGGCCAAGATAAAGGCTACCATCAACAACGCCAGAGTTTTTGTAGCTATTCAAGAAGCTCAGGGCAGCTTTGATAACTATATCTGGAGTTTCGTGGGCCACCAGCCAATCGTCAACGCCTGGACCGAGTTATCACAAATCCCGGTTTCCAGTCCTGATTCGGATGCTATGAGCAGAGATTTGCAGAAACGGGGTATGAGCTTTGTGGGCACGACCATCTGTTATGCCTTCATGCAAGCGGCGGGGATGGTAAACGATCATCTGGTGAGCTGCCACCGCTATCACAGCCTCCAATCCGCACAAATGGGATGATCTATCTTGCCTTCAGCATCCCGAGGCGTTGAAGCCGAAAATGCCTCTCATCAAGCGGCAGCTATCTTAAAAGACCTGGGCATGAAACGCCGCGCTTGACACAATCAGGCCCTTCCTGAGTATGATCTTTACGCAGACTTGGGTAGCATCAGCAGGATCGGTAGGTGAGCACTGATGATTAATTATTGACAGGTAAGGATAAATGGACAAAGCCATAGTATTATTGAGTGGAGGGATGGATAGCCTTGTTACCGCTGCCGTTGCGGTCCAGGAGTGTGAGCAGGTCTGTTTTTTGCACGCATCCTACGGCCAGAAGACTCAGGAGCGGGAAAGACAGAGTTTTGAACGGCTCTGCCGGCACTATCAACCCACAGACAGCAAAATCCTGGATTGGAGCTGGCTGGCAGAAATTGGGGGCTCCCGGCTCACCGATCCGGATTTCGCTTCTGACCGGAGCTTAGCTGAGAGCCGCATCCCCGATACCTATGTGCCTTTTCGCAACGCCAGCCTGATCTGCGCCGCGGTGGCCTGGGCTGAAGCCGTAAACGCTTCCAGGATATACATTGGTGCCGTGGAGGAGGACAGCTCTGGATACCCGGACTGCCGAAAGAGCTTCTTTGAGGCAATGCAAAAGGCGATCGAGACAGGCAGCCGCAATCTGCCGCTCATTACGATCCACACTCCGGTAATCGATCTTGACAAAGCCTCGATCGTGCAGTTGGGTATCCAGTTGAATGCCCCCTTTGAGCTTTCCTGGAGCTGCTATTTTTCCTCTGAAGAGGCCTGTGGGGTTTGCGACAGCTGCCGTCTGCGACTGAAAGCCTTTTCCCTGGCCGGGATCGCTGATCCGATCAATTACCGCGGGAGGACCAAATGAAGAAAAACATCCTGATCATCCTCACCGGTGGAACCATTGGCATGAAGACTTCCGGCAACCTGGGAGTGGTACCAGGCGATGAATTGGCGGGATTTCTGAGACAGTTTCCCCAGCTGAATAACGTGGCCAATGTGGACGTACTGGAGTATCTCAACATTCCCAGCCCCTACATGACTCCTCAAAAAATGCTCGAGCTGGCCAAACTGGCTGATCTGCAGGTGATCGACTATGACGGAGCGGTAATTACCCACGGCACTGATACCATGGAAGAAACGGCCTTCCTGTGCGACCTGGTGCTAACGACCCGCAAGCCGGTGGTATTCACGGCTGCCATGCGCAGTGGCAGTGAGCTTGGATTGGACGGCCCCCGCAACATCATCGATGCCGTGAGGGTGGCCAGTCACCACGAATCTGCCGATAAGGGAGTCCTGGTGGTGATGAACGACGAGATTCACACTGCCCGGGACGTGGTCAAATCCGACACCGGCAAGATAGATTCCTTTATGTCTCCAGGTTTTGGACCGCTTGGCAACGTCGATCCCGATATGGTGGTCTACCATCGGGCGGCCCTCTATCGCGAGAGTGTCTGGACCGACAAGATCGACACCCGGGTGGATCTCATCAAAGCAGTTTCTGGCATGGATGGCCGCCTGATAGATGCATCTCTGGCCTCGGGAGCGCGTGCTATCGTGATTGAGGCTATGGGGCGCGGCAACCTCCCCCTTGAAACCTTGCCGGCGATTGAGAAAGCCATATCCCAAGGGGTGTTGATCGTGATCGCTTCCAGGGCGCATACAGGTCGGGTCCTGCCTGAGTATGGTTATGAAGGAGGCGGTAAACACCTCTCGGATATTGGTGCCATCCTGGCTGGCGACATGCAAGGCCTGAAGGTTCGCCTCAAACTGATGGCCCTGTTTGGCAAGTATGACGATTCCGATATCGTGCGCCGTTTTTTCTTGCAGAGCCGGGATTAACATGGTTTATTTCCCGCAGATTACGCAAATCTTTCCGCTGATTTCGCAGATTATCAGGTCAAAGTGTCCAGCCCCCTCATCTTACTCAACTTACTCAGCTTTTTTAACCTTTTTAAAACCATGCTTATTAAATATTTGCGAGATCTGCGCGCTGATCTGCGTAATCTGCGGGAAACGCACAAGAGGACTGAGGCACACATGAAAATCGCATTTTTGGGACCAGCCCCCCCTCTGAGAGGTGGGATATCGCAGTTTGCGCTCAGTTTAGCTTCCACCTGGCTGGCTGAAGGACACCAGGTGAAAATGTTTGGGTTTCGGAGGCAATATCCCGCTCTGATCTTCCCGGGAAAATCCCAGACCGCGGAGTTTATCCTCCCTTCCAAACTGGAGATCGATAACTGCTACATACCCTACCGGCCTGACACCTGGCCTCGAGCCGTTAAGAAGATCAGGGATTATCAACCCAACATTTTGATCGTTTCATATTTTATCCCCTTCTTCTCCCCTTCCTATATCATGATCTGCCGTGCTCTCAAAGGCGTCAGGATAACAGCGCTGTTGCACAATCTGGTGCCGCATGAGCCCTGGCTGGGAGCCCGGTTTTTGGCACAAGTGTTTCTGGAGCGATGCGACAACATCATATGTCTATCCACTGCAACTCTGAACGAGCTCAGGTCCCTGATGCCAAATCGCGTAGTTTCAAAGGCCAGCTTGGGATTTCATCCTGTTTATGATCAATACCTCCAGACTCTTGATGTGGCGATGGCCAGAGAACCTCATACAATGCTTTTCTTTGGCCTGATCAAAAAATACAAAGGACTGGACATCCTCCTGAAAGCGATGCCGATCGTTCTGACCGCCGTCCCAGATGCTAAACTACTGATCGCCGGTGAGATCTATGGCAGCGACCAGACTTACACGGCACTGATCAGAGAGCTGGGTATCGAAGCCAGGGTGGAAGCTCATTTCAGCTATATCCCGGATTCTTCGGTGGCAGGATTTTTCCAACGGGCCAGCCTCTGTGTGCTGCCATATCGCAGTGCATCCCAAAGCGGGGTTATCGCTCTAAGTTACGCGTTTGATCTGCCAGTCCTGGCCTCGCGGCTGGAAGGGTTGGAGCAGTATGTGGATGAAGGCAGGACGGGCCTGCTGGTGGATGCTGTCCCTGAACCCCGTCCGGAAGATCTGGCGCGCGAATTGATCAGGTATTTTAAAGGCTCCCTCTATGAAACAATGACTCCCTACGTGAGCAAGAAAGGCGCTGAGTTCAGCTGGTCCAGACTGGGAAAGATCATTATCGGGCCTGGTGTCAATAGCTCTGGGAAGCTGGCTTCTGCCGATAGTTCCGCAGACTTTATCAAGAGCCTGCATAACTCCAGTGAAAGCTAATGAACCAGCGTCGTCTGCTGCTGATCACTTATTATTTTCCACCCTGTGGTGGAGCCGCGGTACAACGCTGGCTGAGGTTATTGCCCTATTTGCTGAAGGCCGGATGGGAAGTGCATGTTTTGACTACCTCAGGGGGAGATTATCCTCAGCTGGATGAGTCTCTATTGGCAGGCTTGCCCCCGGAACTTAATATCCACAGGACTCCCGCCCCCAAGCTTGGCAGATTGTGGAAACTGCTGCTGGGCAGAGGCTCGGAGCTTCCGCACGGCGATTTGAAATCCAGCCCGCAAGACCCTCTCTTAAGGCGCTTCTTGATCTGGGTGAGGCTCAATCTCATCATTCCAGACCTCAGGATATTCTGGAATCCATCCGCTTATCGCGATGCCAAAGCTATCAT
>JAGOIY010000021.1 GCA_017995405.1 Candidatus Cloacimonadota bacterium | reverse complement strand
ACCTGAAAGGTGGCGTCGGAGCTGTCGTCATAACCGTTTTCGAGGTGGTTGTACTGGATGATAAAACAATGTCCGGCCTCATCGTAGTATTGGTAGAGGCCAGCAGACAAAGGCAGAGTAAGGTCATCCCAAAAAGCCGCGATCATGGGGCAGGGACCTTGCCCACCCGGAAGGCGCGCATTGCGAAATTCTCCGTTGTTGGTGCTGCCGAGAGCTATGAATCCGTTCACGCAGACTGTGATGCGGTCATAATCGATACCATAAAAGCGGAAGGCGAAAGGCAACATCAGTTCTTTCAGGACTGTGGCGGTGGTTGTCTCACCCTCTGACGTACCGGCTCCCGTGTCTCCCAGGTTCGGTATCAAGGTCCCTCTTCCTCCCAGACTGGGAACGATTTCCACCCAGTCATAGACAGGGCAGTCGGGATAGTCGGTGTCGGTTTCGTCATAGATCAGATAGCCATATTCGTCCGGCCCCAGAGGCGTGGTTTGTGAGACGGTGCCGACGCTGAGGTTGAAAAGGCAGGTCTGCTCAAAGCCAGCCGAGTTGTAAAAACGGACCCACATCGGCAGTTGCATCCCTGCCACCAAATCACTGCTTGCCTTCACCTGAAAACCGTCCACCGAGACCGTTTGCGATTGCCCCGTCACAGTTCCAAAATATGCTATTGAATCCGATACCGCGAGCAGGCTATTGAGAGAATGCAGTTCCCCAAAGAGGTCCGGAGCGGGATAATCCGCTGTGTTGCTCAGCTCCAGATTCAGTGAACACTCCTCTCCGGGATCGAGGACCCCATTGCCTGGTTCGTTCACAGTCCAGCCGCTGATACTCAGCCGCGAGTTGCTGGCCCGCAGGTAGAATACCGATTGATACACATTCGCCTCGTCGTCCGTGACGCTGACGAGGCAGCGGACCGTCTCCAGGGGCGAAATTGATGAATTGATGGAAAGGATGAAGGGCTGAGATCCATAACCTGTCATTCCCGGACCCAGAACAGGATATGTTGCCGTCCCCTGAGTTATTTGGATGCCGGGATGGTCTATGCTGAGGACGGCACTCAGACTGCTCAGCTCAGACGCGGTTGTATTCTTGATCTGCACGTTCAGGGCTATGGTCTCAGAGGCATTGACGGTCCCGTTCGCGTTTCCGGAAGAGCCCAGGCTGCCATCGTCGATCACCTGGTGGGCAGCATAGACCAAAGATCCGGTGCTTTCGACGCTGAGGGTTTGCTGACAGGGCTTAAAGTTGTGTTTCGCGGCTGTGATCAGAAGTTCAGGGCCTGGAGACGCTGGCAGTTCCAATACGGCAATGCCGTTGGCCATGGTGAAAGCTGAAGCTACCACGGCATTCTGGGAAGGGCTCCAGGCCGTCACGCTGACTCCCTCCACGGGAAGCTGCAGACTGTCTCTGACTACTACTTCCAGGATGCTCAATCCCTCTGGCAGCGGGGCCTGGACCTCGATGTTGAGATCCCCTGCCACGCCTACCCAGGTCTCCAGAGTGGGATCTCCCATCAGATTGCACCAATGGGCCAGTGATCTGACAAAAGCTGGCTGGGTGGCCCCATAAATCTCATGTAGATAAAGCCTTCCATTGAGCAGCGCCTCTCCCATCGTGCGCATGCCATGGCAAAAAACGCCGCTCATAATCCCGGAGATAAGGGCATTGTTAAAGGATGTATGGGTCCCGGGGGAAGCCATAGCGATACATGTTGCCGCCCCGGCGGGGACAGATTCCGTTCCCATCCTGATAATCTGCTCCGATAAAGAAGTTCCCGCGAAACTGCCCGTCTGGCAAGTAAGGATAACCGCGTGGGGAAGCTTGAAACCGTTGACGACCGAGGTTGAGGGCGACCAACCGCTTACCCCGGCGTAGCCTCTGTAGGCAAAAAATCCCACTCCCTGATTTAGACCGCTGTTGATGGTGCTGACAAAACCACTTGTGTAGTTTTCCACAAAGCTATAATCAGGATTGGCTCGTTGGGCGATCTCTTTGATGAAACGAGCGGTATAAGCGCAGGATATTCCTGAAGTAGTGGGATCTCCGATCACCAGCATCCGATTCATCCAGTCTGAGGCGGGAGGGTTTATATTGACGGTCTTTTCATAGGTATATACCTTATTATATAGGGTCAGCAACTGGGAGACGTCTTCCGCGGACAATCTACCAATAAAGGCGTCACCCAGCATATCGTCGCCGCTCAGATAAGTGTAGGGATAATCCCCTTCAGCGTTGAATTCTGATTCCGTTTCAAAGAAAGTGGGCACCGCGCAGCTGCCTGCCACATCCCCGACCAGGATAATGAAATCGGGACGCGTCCCCGGATCGTCATACTGGGCTTGGATATAGCTCTTGATGGCCGAATTGGTGGTGCCGGCCACCTGTGTGCTGGCTACGCTCACAATAAAGCCCTTCTGACGCTTCCAGGTTACGAACTCGTCCAGTTTGGAGATGAAGACCGGATCTGTGTTGTGGCCGTGAATGATCAGCACGCGAGCGTTCTGAGGTCCGGACTCCAGATCGCGATAAGCGCTGAAGTTCTGGATTCTGGCCTCATAGAGATTCTTGAAGGCATAGCTGTAACCGGTGTAGGGTATGGAGCCCGAATCCCCTTTTGGATAGCTTAGGTCGATGTTGATCCTGATGTGACCGTAACGGGTGAGGGTGTTTGTAGAGGGCTCCCAGGAAAATGGGCAGGTTTGCAGTGGAAGCACTCTGAAATCTCTCAGATACACCGCTTCACCTGCTATAACCTGTCTGGAGGGATAAGGGGCAGATTCATAATAGTCTGGAGATAGCATGAGAGACCTGGATGCATCCCGCACCGGAAGGGGTTTTACATCCTCAAATATCTGGGGTTCAGATAGTTCATAGCTGATACTATAAACTGAGTTTGGCGGGATCGCTACCATGCTCCCAAATTGTGGAAGATCGGGTCTTCCCTCTTCCGCGGATAATTCGGCCCCCTGCAGACTCACGCTGTCATAGCGCTCGCCGTTCACAGTTACGCTCTCCAGCCGAGCCTGGGGACAAATGAATTCCATGACTATTCTTTCGGGACCGCATTCCGCGATCCTGACAGGATGGGCCTCGTCAGATAGCGAGGCACCCAAGCCTCCTAATGTTAATAGCATCAACATGCTAACAATAATCCTGTCACCTTTCATCTGCTGTACCTCTTGATAAAATCTCAGGTCCATTCTCCTGATCAAATCCCCGGGTTGGGGTCACATCTTGGTTCACGGTCTTGATGAGCATCCGGAGTTTGATTGAGTCCTAGCCTGACAAATACTCACCATTCCTGTCCAGCGCACAATAAATGAAACCAAGACCTTGTGTCAAGCAAAATCTTCAGCTCTGGCGATACTGACAATAAAGTATTCAAATTAAACAGGATCATTTACATAACTCCTTGCTGAGAGTTAATTCAACTAGTCCGGCACTTTTTTTCAACTCCGTTCCTGCAGACTCAGAATCAAGCCGCATCAAGGTTTTCGGCCACATCCAGTAAGCTGTTGCTCAGATTCACCAGAAAAAAATCAAAAAAAGGTCATTTTGTTCTTGACAAGTATCACCTCCTGTCATAAAAGCACCACAGGATGTCACAAAAAGTCAGAAAATGTCAAACCGGGAGTACAGGAATGCCAGTTAAATTCATGCTAATTAACAATATATACAGGTCCAGCACTAAAGCTTAGGAAAAGGTCGTCAGCATGTCCGGACAATTTATCGGTTACTTCGAAAACGCTGTTCACAAGCAGCGGGTGATCATTCCGGCCGCATTCAAGAAGAAATTCTCAGAAGAAGCGCGGCGTACGGTGGTCGTCACCCTCGGCCCCCTGAACACGATTGCCATCTTTCCCCTGGATTGTTGGAACAGCTTTCTGGACAAGCTGGCCGGCGGCGACGATGACGACCAGGAACTCCGCACCCAGCTCATCGACTTCGCGGTAACGGAGCAGGAGCTCGAAGGTCCTGGCCGCATCCGCATTCCAGAGCAACTGCTGGCAGAGGCCAATATCGGGGACAGCGTCATCATAAAAGGCGAGCTGCACTATATATCTCTGTGGGACCCCGCGGAATTTCACGCCCACCGTCGGGCCAAAAAAGACGCCCACCGCAAAAAATTCACCACCAGGCATTATCAGAAATCATGAGCGTCTATCACACTCCCGTCATGGCCGCGGAATGCGTGGAGTTTCTCCAGCTCCAGCCGGGCGGAGTGTATATAGACGCCACTTTGGGCGCGGGAGGACACGCTCTGGCCATCCTGAAGGCAGTCTCTGGCACCAGGCTGTTTGGCTTTGACCGGGATGACGAGGCCATCGCGGCGGCGCGGCAAAACTTCGCGGCTTACGCGCTCGCCGCCTCTGACAAGCGGGAGGCGGACTTCCGGGATAGGATAGAGTATATTCACGCGCCGTTTTCCAGCTTGCGCGCCCAATTGGCCCTCCGCAAAGTGAGTGGTATCGATGGCATCCTCTTTGATCTGGGAGTATCGTCTCATCAGATCGACTCCGCCAGCCGCGGTTTCAGTTTTGACAAAGACGCCAGCCTGGACATGCGGATGGACGCCCGTCAAGCTCTCACCGCCGCCAAAATCGTGAACGGCAGCACCGTGAAGGAACTGGCCACCATCTTCAAGCTCTATGGAGAGGAACAACAGGCCGGCAGAATCGCCAGGGCGATTGACCAGGCCAGGTCCTCCCAGCCGCTGGCCCGCACTTCCCAACTGGCCAGAGTGATTGAAAGCGTGGCAGGTACTGGAACCAGAGATGCACTCAAGACCAAGATGCGGGTGTTTCAAGCCCTGCGGATCGCGGTAAACAGCGAACTGAGGGAGCTGGAAACCGCTCTCAAAGACGCGATCATGCTGCTGAAGCCCGGGGCCCGGGTGGTGGTGCTGAGTTATCACTCCCTGGAAGACAGAATTGTAAAGACTTTATTTAGAGAAGCCGCCAAGGGCTGTTTGTGCCCTCCCCGGCAGATAGTGTGCAGTTGCGGTCTCAAGCCGCGCCTGAAGGTCCTCACGGGGCGCCCGCTGAGCGCTTCGGAGGCTGAGATTTCAGCCAATCCGCGCGCGCGCAGCGCTAAACTAAGGGCCGCGGAGAAATTGAGAATGGAGAGTTGAGAATGGAGAAAGGGACGCGCGTGAAGGTCCACGTTTGCTATGAAACGGCACTCGCCAGCTGGATTCCCAACTCCGCGGGAATGAAAGAGAACGTGGGAATGACAGACGATACAGCCCACGGAAACGAGGACGTTTCCGGCTCCACTACCGGGAACATTCTCAATTCTCAATCATCAATTATCAATCATCCACAGGGGGAAAAATCATGAGAGGAAGACTGATCATCTTTCTATTGGTGGCTGCTACAGCCGTATTCTTCAACTTTTGGAATGCCAGAAAAGTGCTCAACTACACCCGCTCCATGGACCATATGGAAAAGACCGTGGCCGCCGTGAAAAATATCAATACCGAGCTCGAAATCGAGTATGACGACCTCTGCAGCGGCCAAAACATCTCCAGCCTGGTGAGCGTGGAGCTCAGCAATTTTATCCCGGAACAACAGCAAGGCCGGATCATCTATGTGCACGAGCCCAGATCTGCCGAAACCAGGGAATCATATTGCATTGTTGATCTGATCGCCACCAAGGCCCAGGCCAAAGATATCCAGATTATTCCGGATTGACCGATGCCCTCACGCTATAAATTTCTGGTGCTGGTCTTTGCCCTGGTGGCCACCCTCTGGTGCGTGTATCTCTTTGGCCTGCAAGTGCTGAATCCCTTCGATTTTTCCGCCCGCATCACAGGCCGCTACATCCCCAAAAAAGAGATCCTGATCCCCAACCGCGGACCAATCTACGACGCTAACGGCAGTCTGTTGGTGAGCAGCGTGCGTTATTATCAGGTGGATATCGACCGCGCCGCCGTGGACCGCTGGGCCCGCTATGGCCAGTTCAGCCTGGATGAGGGGTTTGCCAGAATCGCCAAAGCCATCGCGGAGCACAGCTTCATGAAGGCTGAGGATGTGATGAAACGCCTCAAACTGGGATCCAGGCTCACATCCATCCAGATCGGCAACAAATTCCGCTCCAGCGAGTTGGACAGGATCATCAAAGCCTTCGACACTCAAGGACTGCCCGGCCTCTCTCACAGCTTTGCCTCCATGAAACGGATATATTCCAAAGACATCGTCGCCGCCAGGCTGATGGGCTCCGTCACGGCTGAATCTGACGGCTTTGATCCCCTCACTCTGAGCAAATCCCTCTATAAACTGGCCGGCATCTGCGGGGTGGAAGCCTCCCACGATCATCTGCTGGCCGGTGAATATGGCTGGCGCGAATATGTGGAGGACGCCAACCACCAGCGCGTCCCCTATCCCAATCTGCATGAAAAACGGCCCGTCAACGGGCTCGGAATCCGCCTCACGATCGATTCCAACGTCCAGGAAGTGGTGGAAAACGCCCTTCGGGAAGGCTTGGAAAAATACAGCGCTCAAAATGCCGGCGCCGTGGTGATGGACCCCAAAACCGGCAAAATCCTGGCTATGGCAGGCGTCTCCATCGACGACAGAGCTGTGGACCCCAACCTGGTGAGAGTGAGGGCAAACATCCCCTCCACCTTTATGTATGAGCCCGGCTCCACCATGAAACCCCTCACCATGCTGGCGGCCTTGGATTACAAGCTGGTGCGCCCCGATGAACGCATCCCCTGCGGAGTATATCAGGTGGGCAGACGCACCATCAGCGATACCCATTTCTATGGGCCCCTGCAGCCCATCGACATCATCAGCAAATCCAGCAACGTGGGCGTGGCCAGGATCGCCGAACGCATCGGGCCATCCAGGCTCTATGAAAAATTCATCTCCTACGGCTTTGGCCAGAAGACTCCCCTCAACCTCTATGGCGAGACCAGCGGTCAATTTGCCAAACTGGCGAACTGGGACGGATATACCCTGCACTCCATCTCCTTTGGCCAGGGGCTTTCCGTCACAGCCCTGCAACAAGCCATCGCCCTCAGCGCCATCGCTAACGGCGGAAAAATGATGAAACCCATGCTGGTGGACGCCTACCTGGACGAACGCGGCAGAGTGCTGGAGCAATTTGAGCCTGCCGTGCTGCGCCAGGTGTCCAGCCAGGCCTCCGCCGACACCATGCTCACCTATCTGCAAGCCGTGGTGGATAGAGGCACCGGCCGTCACATAAAAATGGACTATATTTCCCTGGGCGGGAAAACTGGCACCGCCCAGAAAAACGTGGAAGGCACCCGGGGATATTCCAGCGGCAAATATACTTCCGTGTTCACAGGCGTCTTCCCTATCGAAGATCCCCGCATGGTGATCGTGGTGTTTTATGATGAACCCGCTCCCGGATTTCACTATGGCAGCACCAGCGCGGCGCCAACCTTCCGCAAGATCGTGGAAGACATCCTCTTTATGCCCAATTGCGACATCCTGGCCTTCAACGAAAGGCTGATGCAGGCATCACTTACGATGCCAGACCTCAAGGGCAAGCATCTCCGCGAAGCAGAGGCGATCCTCAATCGTTATGGCTTCCTCTATAAAATAGAAGGGGCCGATTCCTCAGCGGTGGTGGTGGACCAATTTCCCAAAGCCAATGTGGCGGTGGAACGCGGCCACCCTATCACCATAAAAGTGGGAAAAAGTGCCAGTACCCCAGGCACGGCGGTCCCAGTGGGCCAAATGCCAGACCTGAAGGGTATGACGCTGCGGAAGGCTTTGCTCACCGCTTCGGCGCATAGGGTCAGGCTCAATATCCGCGGATCCGGGATTGTGCAGTCTCAGAGCGTGCTGCCTGGGTCAAAGCTATACCCAGGGGCCACTTGCATCGTGGAGGCCTCGCTGTGAGGCTGGCGGAAATCCTTTCTCTCTTTCAAGCCCACTGCTTGAGGCCCCAGGCCAGCCTTTCCGGGGATTCCGATCCGGCCAATCACCTGGATCTCGATTTCAACGGAACCCCCCACACGGATAACCGCCTCCTGAACAGCGGGGATATCTTTATCTGTATCAAAGGATTCAGCACCGATGGGCATCAGTTTATCCCCGATGCCATCGCCCGAGGGGCCAGCCTTATCGTCTGCGAACAGGAATGCCAGCCCGGGCTGCCGTCCATCCGGGTCACCGATACCCGCAAAGCCGCCGCCCTGCTGGCAAGGCTCTATTTCAATTGCCCCAGTTCCTCCTTCCGCCTCGTCGGCGTAACCGGCACGAATGGCAAGACATCCACCTCCCTGATCATCTTTGAGGCCTTGAGACGGCTGGGCTATAAAGCCGGCTGGATCGGAACCCTGGGCTATATGATCAACGACGGGCACTTTCCGACAGGTCACACTACACCGGATATTATGGAACTGAACCGCATCTTTGCCTCTATGCGGGATGCGGAAGTAAGCTACGTGATCATGGAAGTTTCATCCCACGCCATCGCCCTGGACAGGATCTATGGCATCGATTTCGACCTTTGTCTGTTCACCAATCTCAGCCGTGATCACCTGGATTTTCACGGCAGTATGGAAGAGTATGGCAGGGTGAAAGCCAGCTTCTTTGAGGCTGTAAGAGGCGGTAAATCTGTGGCCGTGATCAACATCGAAGACGCTTTCGGGGCCCAGCTTGCGGAAAGCCTGAAAGGCGGGCTGGGAGCTGTCTTCACGGTGGGAGCCGGAGCAGCCGCTTACCAGATTCAAGACCTGGTGTGTGACCGCCATGGGACCCTTTGCAAGCTGCAGACCAGGGCCGAGAGGCTTGAGATCAGTTCGGCCCTGATAGGTGATTTCAATGCCAGGAATCTGGCCCTGGCAGCCGCGGCGCTTCATCTGCTGAGCTTCGACTCCCGCGATATCAGCTCTGCCCTGGCAACGGTGAACGCCGTTCCGGGCAGGATGCAAAGCGTTCCAAATCAACGTGGGATCGGGGTCTTTGTGGATTATGCCCACACCCCGGACGCCATCGAGACCGTCTTGAAGACCTGTCGCAAACTGCCCCATAACCGAGTGTTGTGCCTGATGGGAGCAGGCGGTGACCGGGATCAGGGCAAACGTCCTCTTATGCTTGGCGCCGCCTTGCGTTATGCCGACGCGGTTATCGTCACGGACGACAACCCCCGCACCGAGAATCCCGATAAGATTATCCTGGATATCATCAGCGGTTCCCATCCTGACCTGCCCTGGTGGATCATACGGGACCGGGCCCTGGCCATTCACAGCATTCTGACACTCGCTCAGCCTGATGATCTGGTGGTCATCTGCGGCAAAGGCCACGAGACCTATCAGGAGATCGCAGGCGTAAAACACCCCTTTAACGATGTGGAAGTGGCTTCCGCCTGGTTGAACAGCGCTGCGGTTACCGATCAGGAAGCCCTCACGCTGCCCATCGACGAGCTGCTGCTGAGAGTCCTCAATCAAGACCTGACTGCCTTAAAAGACCGCGGCTACAATCCCCCCCGCTCTTATACATATATCTCCACCGATACCCGGTCTATCCAGACGGGCTCTGTGTTCTATGCTCTCAAGGGAGAGCGCTTTGACGCCCACGCGTTTTTGGGAAAGGCTTTGGATGAACCCGCCAACTTTGCTATAGGTGAGCTTGCCCTTCCAGAGCACGACCGCTATCTGCAGGTGGAATCATCGCTTGGCAGCATGGCGCGCCTGCTGGCCAAGTATCTGGCCATGTTCGATATCTACAAGCTTGCCCTCACAGGCAGCACCGGTAAGACCAGCACCAAAGAGTTCCTGGCCAATATCTGCGCTTCCAGTGGCCCCACCCTCAAGACCCTGGCCAATGAAAACAATCTGATCGGCCTCTGTCAGACCATCCGTCGCGTCAGGCCAGATCACCGCTTTGGCGTCTTTGAACTTGGCACAAACCACTTTGGCGAAATTGCCACTATGTCTGACATCCTCAATCCGGACGCGGCCCTGGTGATCAATATCGGTCCCTCTCACCTGGAAGCGTTTGGCGACGAGGAAGGCGTATATAAGGAAAAGAGCGTGCTGCTCAGACAACCCCTCCAGATCAGGCTTTTCGATGGAGACGATCCCCGCTTCGCCGAGTTTTATGACAGCGGCAAAGGGGTGGGCTTCAGCGAAGCCTGTCAATACCGGATCAGCGATCTGAAGACCCAAGGCGATAGTATGGCTTTTAAGCTCGGCGGCCAGGAATACCGGATTCCTTCTACGGTTCCCCACATGGCTTTCAATGCAGCCTTCGGGATCGCCTTCGGGCTGGAGAAAGGCTTTACCCGGCAGCAAATCCAGTCAGCCGTGTTGCGCCCTCTATCCCTGGCTCACAGGCTCGAGACCGAATTCGCCGGCGACAAGCTTCTGATCGTTGACTGCTACAATGCCAACCCCGTTTCCATGCAACGCGCTCTGGAGTATTGGATCGCGCTCGAAGCGCCGCGCCCCCACGTCGCCATATTGGGAGACATGCTCGAACTGGGGGATATGGCAGCCGGTTATCATCAGATGGTGGGGGCCATAATGGCAGAAATGAACTATGCAATGCTGATCACGGTCGGCAAGCTGAGCATCCACTATCAGCCTGTAGAGATGGCTGTCAAAACCCACCATTTTCCGGACGTGGAGGCTGCCATTGCAGGCTTGGGCCAGTTTAGCCTGCCAAAGGGGGCGGTAATCCTGATCAAGGCCTCGCACGGCATTCACCTGGAAAAGCTTCTGCCCATGCTCAGAAAGGGAGTCTGAATGCTTTATCATCTGCTCTTCCCCCTGGCAAAGTACAGCATCGTGTTCAACGTCTTCCGCTATGTGACCTTTCGCTCCATCGGCGCGTTCATAACCTCGCTGATCCTCTCGCTTCTGGTGGGACCGGCCTTTATCCGCATGCTCAAACGCATGGCCGCGGTGGAGACCATCGATGATGACGTTCCCGAAAAGCATCGTATCAAAGCTGGAACCCCCACCATGGGTGGCTTGATCATCCTCACCGCTTTGATGATCTCATCCCTGCTCTGGAACAACCTCACCAATTCCTCCATCCTGATGATGTACCTTACCACCGTGTGGCTGGGAGTGCTGGGCTTCCTGGACGACTATCTCAAAAACTTTGTGAAGGCCAAGAAAGGCCTGGTGCCCAAGTATAAGCTGTGGGGACAGATCAGCGTGGCCTTGCTGCTCACCCTGGCCATCTACTACAGCCGCGAGCTGGGCTCCAACGTCTCGGCCATCCAGATCCCGTTTATCAAAAACATGTATCTGGAGCTGGGCATCTTTTTCATTCCCTTCATCGTTTTCTTCATCGTCGGGACCTCCAATGCCGTCAATCTGACCGATGGCCTCGACGGTCTGGCAGCCGGAGTGATGATCTTCGCCGCGCTGGGTTTGGGAGTGATGGCATATCTGAAGGGCAATTTCGTGGCGGCCGGCTATCTGAACCTGGAGTTTTTATCCTCTGCTGGTGAGCTCACCGTCTTCATAGCTGCCATGATCGGCACCCTGATCGGCTTTTTATGGTTCAATTCCTATCCCGCCCAGGTTTTCATGGGAGATACGGGATCCCTCACTTTGGGAGGCATCCTGGCAGTGATCTCCATTCTGCTGAAAGAGCAGATCTTTTTCGTGATAATAGGCCTGATTTTTGTATCAGAGACCTGCTCTGTGATCATCCAGCGTTCCTGGTTTAAATACACCAAGAAACGCTATGGTTCCGGGAGGCGCGTCTTCCTCTGCGCCCCTGTTCATCACCACTTTGAGCTGAAAGGCTTGCATGAGACCAAGATCGTCATCCGCTTTTGGATAGTCGCCATCCTGTTGGTCGCCATTGGCCTCAGCACCATCAAACTTCGCTAACAAGGAAAATCATCCAATGTTTGATCCCTCAATCCACTACGGCATATTGGGCATGGCCCGCAGCGGCATCGCGGCGGCTTATAAGATCCGTGAACTGGGAGGTACCGCCTTCCTGAGTGAGAAGCTGGAACGCGCCATGATCCCAGCCGCCGAAGATCTCGAAGCTGACTTCGAATGTGAATATGGTGGCCACAGCGAGCGGCTCCTGGACTGCCCGGTCTGGATTGTGAGCCCCGGCATACCGCTCACTGTCCCGATCATCCAGAAAGGCCGTGCCGCCGGAGTCAGGATGATCAGTGAGATCGAGTTTGGCTGGCAGATCAAACATCCAGACAGCAAGATCATCGCCGTTACCGGTTCCAACGGCAAGAGCACCACTGCCAGCCTCATCCACCATATCCTCCAGGGCATGGGCTTGAAATCTATCCTGGGAGGCAATATCGGAGCAGCTTTTTGCAGCTATCCCATCACCAAAGCGGGGCTGGATTACATCGTCCTGGAGATCTCATCATTTCAATTGGACACGATCGACAGCTTCCGTCCCGACGTAGCGGTACTGCTCAACATCACTCCCGATCATCTCAACCGCTATGAAAGCTTCGATCATTACGCCGCCTCCAAGTTTCGTGTTTTTGAGAACCAGATGCCCACGGACACTGCCGTGATCTGTGTGGATTCCGCTCCCATCGTTCAACGCAGAGATCAGATCGTCGCCAGGCAGCTCAGCTATTCTATGATCAACACCCACCCGGACGTGGAGGCCTGGATGAATGGAGTTTTCATCCAGTTGGGTCCCAAACACCGCATTTCTATCCACGATCTGGGCATCAAGGGCCCTCACAATCACGCCAATGCTATGGCTGCCCTGCTGAGCGTGGACGCTCTCACCCATGACATGGACGCCGCCACAGAAGCGGCCAGGGGATTCGCACCCCTTTCTCACCGCCTCGAGTTTGTAGCCACGATCGGAGGGGTGAGCTTTTACAACGATTCCAAAGCCACCAATACCGATTCCGTGATCAGCGCCCTGGTTTCTTTTGACAAGCCCATCAGGGTCATCATGGGAGGCAGCGACAAAGGTGAAGACTTTGGTGTGATGACGGATATGCTGCGTAAATGGACCCAGAAAGTCTATATCACCGGTGAGACGGAAGCCAAAATGCGGCAAGCCTGGCTGGGGAAATTACCCCTGGTCTGTATCCCGGATTTTGAGCAGTGCGTTCGCGCCGCTTTTGCTGAATCTCTGGCAGGAGATATTATTGTGCTGTCACCCGCATGCGCCAGTTTTGACAAATTCCAAAACTTCGAGCATCGCGGCAACGTCTTCAAGGAAATCATCCAAAGCATTGCCCTGGAAAATGAAAAGAAGTAGAAGCCAGCACTACATCATCACTTACGACAAGGTTGTGGTGACCTGCTATCTGCTATTGTGTCTGGCTGGTCTGTTGATCATGCTGGACCTCACTTCCATCCAGGACGCCATGGGCTTTTTCTACCGGCACGCCATTTTCCTGGCGGTCTCCCTGGTAACGGCTATTTTTATCCTTTATTTCTTTAACATGGAAAAGCTGCGCGGCTTGAACGGAGCGTTTATCGCGATTGTGATCGGGCTTCTGATCGCGGTGTTGATCGTGGGCCGCACCGTTAAAGGCGGCACCCGTGCTATCAACTTGGGCTTCATCAGCATCCAGCCCAGCTTTTTGGCCCGCGTGGCCCTGATCTTTTATTACGCCCACCACCTGGACAAGAAGCACGATGAACTCATCAAAGCCCTACCCAGGGACCTATGGGCTCATTTCTATCCTCTTATCGTGGCCACCGGGTTGGTCTATGGACTGATCATCCTGGAACGCCATCTCAGCACTCTGGTGATCAGCGGCATGACCCTTTTGGGTCTGTTGACCTATGCTGGCATCCGCAAGCGCTTTGTATTGGCGGTTTCGGCTATTGGAGTGCTCGCCGTGATCGGCATCATCATGTTTGGCGCTCAGTTCCGCTCCTCCCGCATCGAAACCTTCAAGACCTATTTCCTGCTCACGCGGACGGCTCCCTCCGATTCTTCCCAGGCGGACGACTATCAGGTGAAAGAAAGCATCACAGCACTCACCCGGGGCGGCTGGTTCGGGACGGGCATGAGCAGAGGCCGCGCCAAGCATTTTTACCTGCCTGAATCCAGAACAGACTATATCTTCACCATCATCGGCGAGGAATTTGGCTTCATCGGAGCATTTTTAGTCCTGGCCCTCCACTGTGTCTTGTTTTTCAGGGCTTTCAAGATCGCCCATTCCCAGCCAAACCTCTATTTGCGCTTTCTCTGCGCGGGGCTGGCGATGAACATCTTTTTCAACGCCCTGGTCAATACGGGAGTGGCGATGTCCATCCTGCCGGCCACGGGTAACACTCTTCCCTTCATCAGTTACGGCGGAACGGCCCTGCTGGTGGATTCCGCCTCGGTGGGGGTGATCCTGAATATCAGCGCCAGGCGGAGGGAACTATGACCACAAAGTTACGCATTACGCGTTACGCGTTATGGGGGCCCGGCGGATTGGAAAGCGACACTACGGCCCACGGAAACGAGGACGTTTCCGGCTCCACTACCGGGAACATTCTCAATTCTCAATTCTCAATTCTTAATTCTCTTAGCATCGTCTTTGGATGTGGCGGGACGGGAGGACACATCATCCCCGCTCTCGCGATCGCCAGAGAGTTTTCCGCGCTGGGGCACCGGATAGTGTTTATCGGAAACCGGGACGGGATGGAAGCCGGTCTGGTGAAGCGGGAAGGCTATCCCTTCCACCCCATCCGGGTGCAAAAGCTCAGCCGCGGCGGGGATCTTTCCCTCCTCAGATTTCCTTTCTTGCTGATCGGCAGCAGTATCAACTGTTTCACTTACTACCGTAAACTGAGGCCCAACGCCGTGGTTTGCACCGGTGGCTTTGTATCCGGTCCGGTGGCCATAGCAGCCATTCTGGCCAGAATACCTCTCTTTTTCCACGAGAGCAACAGCATGCCGGGGCTCACGACCAGACTGCTGGCCAGATTTACACGCATTACCTTTGTATCATGGCAAGCGGCTCTGAAACGTTTGCAGAACGCCCCCGTCCGGATGTCCGCCATTCCTCTGCTTCCGCGTGATGGATCGTCTATTCAGAATGTGAAGACAGAGACTAATCCAGCAGGTGACAAAGGTAGCGCTTCCGAACCGGTTGACCCACATACCGGGCTTAGCTCTCTGGGTATTGACAGCTCCCAACCTGTAATTCTGGTATCGGGAGGTTCGCAAGGCTCTCTGATGATCAACCGCTGTATCGACGCCGCTCTGGATGCCATGCTGGCGCGGGGCTGGCAACTGATCTGGCAGACAGGCCAGAGCGGATATCAAGAGTATTCCAGCCGCCACAAAGGCAAAACCGGCGTCCATATCTTTGCCTTTTCTCCCCAACTGCCGCTATTTTATCAAGCGGCCGCGGCTGCAGTCACCAGGGCAGGGGCCATGACGATCGCCGAGCAGGAGGAATACCGGGTGCCGGCTATTCTGATACCGCTACCCAGCGCGGCGGCCAATCATCAATATTACAACGCTATCGGGCAAGAACAGAAGGGCGTGGCCATTTGCCTGGAACAGAAACACCTGGGCCCAGACAGCCTGATCGCCGCGCTGGACCGGATCTTGCAGAATAGAGATGCCTATCTGGCCAGGTTGCTGGCTATCCCAGCCAACACGGCCTCGCGCGATATCAGCGCGGCTATCATATCAAACCTCTCAGCGGGACCGCAAGTCCCCTCATCCTCAAAGGAGCAACACGGTGCTAGGTAAAACCAGAAAAATCCATTTCATCGGAATCGGCGGTATCGGAATGAGCGGTATTGCCGAATTTCTGCACAATCAAGGGCTTGAGATCAGCGGGTCCGACCAGAAGAAGACGGAAATCACCCGCCACCTGGAAGCTATCGGCATTCGGATCGCCGAGGGCCATGATCCAGGGCATATACAGGACGCGGACGTGGTGGTAAAATCCTCCGCCGTAAGGGAAGACAATCCCGAGATCATCGCCGCCAAAGCCCTAAAAATCCCCGTGATCCGCAGGGCGGAAATGTTGGCCGAGATTACCCGCATGAGCTTTAGCATCGGGATATCTGGCACCCATGGCAAAACCACCACCACTTCCATGGCGGGCATGGTGCTGGAAGCTGCTGGACTGGACCCCACCATCATCGTGGGCGGCAAGGTGAAAAACTTCGGCAGCAACAACGTGATGGGCTCTGGCAAGTACATCGTGGTGGAAGCGGACGAATATGATCATTCCTTTCTTTCTCTCACCCCCTGCATCGCCGGGATCACCAATATCGATACAGACCATTTGGATTGCTATCGCAACCTGGACGATATCAAAGGCGCTTTTGTGGAATACGCCAACAAGGTCCCCTTTTTCGGTAGCGTGATCTGCTGTCTGGACGATCCGGGCGTCCAGGCCATCCTGCCCAGGATCAACAAGAAAGTGCTCACATACGGATTTTCACGTCAGGCGGATATTCAGGCCCAGACCGTCCGCATGGAGGATTTTCGCTGCTCATACGAGCTGAGCTATAAGGGCTATAATCTTGGCAAGGTCCAGATGAACGTGACCGGGCGTCACAACATCCTCAATTCCCTCCTGGCAGTGGGGATGGGCCTGGAGCTCGATATTCCCTTTAGTGCCATCCAGGCTGGGCTGGCAAAATACAGTGGCGTCTATCGCCGCTTTGAGCTCAAAGGCACGGCCGGTGGGATCACCGTTTACGACGACTATGCTCACCACCCCACCGAGATCAGGGCAACTCTGGAGGGCTTTAAAGACAGCACTCCCAGGCGCATCGTGGTCCTGTTTCAACCCCATCTTTACAGCCGTACCCGCGATCTTTATCACGAATTTGGTAATTCCTTTTTCTCTTGTGATCAGTTGATTTTGGCGCCCATCTATCCCGCCCGGGAAGAGCCTATCCCAAACATCAACAGCAAGTTGATCGCGGACGTGGCCATTCAAAGCGGTCACCATGGCGTGATCTGCCTCGACAGGAATGACGAAATAGTGGCGAAAATCATGGCTATCTTGAAGCCTGACGATATCTTAGTTACTATGGGCGCCGGTAATGTCTGGCAGTATGGAGAAGAAATTCTTACTACTCTGCAAAAAAGTATTGACAGAAATAGTAAGGTTGAAAGAACTAGTAACTTAGAGCGTTGAGACCATTATGCGCGATTCCAGCTGCAGATTCCTAAGCACTATAAAAATCAATAAGGTATTAAATTCATGAGATCAACCCGCAAACGCCGCGGTAATAGCAGATACTACGTCTATTTCATTATGGTCTTGTTAGTTACAGGGCTTTTAGGGACGGGTCTTTATCTGCTCTTGATGAACGTATCATGGTTTAATATCCGTCAAATTTCACACAGCGGAAACCTGGTAGTTCCGGACAGTTTGATCAGCTCCGTCCTGGAAAGATACGAGGGCCAAAACCTCCTGAAAGTGAGGGGTTCGGAGCTCAGGTCCCACTTTCAAAAGATTGCCCGTGTACAGGATATCGACATCCACAAAGGCCTCCCTCACAAGCTCAACGTCAAGTTTCACGAGCGTCAGGGGGTGCTGTGGATCCGCAGCGCGGAAGGTGAGCTCAGACCAATCGACAAAGACGGCATGGTGCTGGAAACCTTTGGCGGCGTAGCCAAAGAGGATCTTCCGATCGTGGGCACCTACCTCACGCTATCACAGTTAAAGGCAGGCACCAAGCTGGAAAAGCCATATATCCGCAGCGTGTTAGCTCTCCACAACCGGATCAGCAAGGAATCTCCGGAATTTCTCCCCTTCGTATCAGAATATTATTTTATAGACAACACCATCCACATGGTCGATTCCCGCTATGGGACCAGTATTATCCCTGCCCAGAAAAACATCGCGGCCCAGTTGAAGCGTTATCTCTTCGTTCAGGACAATGGCAATATCGCCCGCCGCTCCACGGTGGACCTCAGATTTGACAAACAAGTGGTGGTAAAGGAAGCAAACTAATGAAGCACGGCATCATCACCGCCCTGGACATCGGCTCTTCCTTTGTGCGTTCCATAATTGCCAAAGTGGGAGCTGACAAGCGTCTGGAAATACTCGGCATCGGCGAGGCTGAATCCCGCGGCATTGAAAAGGGCATCGTCACTGATATCCAGGCCCTTGCTGACACCATCAAGACTTCTTTAACCGAAGCGGAGACCGTGGCCGGCTGCGACGCCGTCAACATCTTTGTCAACATCACCGGAGAGCACATCAAGACTCATCTGGGAGACGGAAGAATCTCCATCCCCACCCTGGGTCCCAACGAACCCGGCGAGATCAGCTCTGAACACGTGGACCAGGTGATCAACGATGCCAAAAACAGCATCAAGATTCAGAAGGGATTCGAGCGCTCCAAGATTTTACACGGGCTCTCTCAAAGCTTCGTGATCGATGGGCAGGACGACATCCGTAACCCCGTCAGCATGAACGGCTTCCACTTGATTGCCAGAGTCTACACGATCTTCGCGGATGTCACGCCCATGCGCAATCTCTCCAAATGCATAGAGCTGGCGGGCTATGAGATGGACCCTGAAAACTTTGTGCTCAGCCACATCGCGCTCAGCCATTCAGCTTTGTCAGCCGATGAAAAACGCCTGGGTTGCATCCTGATCGATATTGGCGGCGGCACTTGTGATATCGCTCTTTTTAATCGCGGAACCCTGGAGAAGATCCTGGTGGTTCCTATGGCGGGCGTTAATATCACAGAAGACCTTGCCATTGGTCTCAAAACCACTTTGAACAATGCTGAGTATATCAAGACGCAATACGGCATCGCGCTGGCCGAAGCTGTAGATCCGGTGGCCGAAGTGGAAGTGGAAGGGATCAGTGGCCGCGCCTCCAGCCGCAAGAGCCAACAACTTGTGAGCCATGTGATCCAGCATCGCGTGGAAGAGATGCTGACCCTGTGCTACAACAAGCTCAAAAACTCCTACACGCCGGAACTTGTCACCGCCGGGATCGTGATCTCGGGTGGAACAGCCAATCTGCAAAGAGTGGCCGACGTCGTGGAAAGCGCTTTCAACCTCCACGTCAAGATCGCCCATCCCGACATCAACGGCATGAACGGTATGATCACCAGATTGGAAGATCCCGCTTTCTGCACCGCGGTGGGGCTGTTGCAATACGCCTGCTCTCTGGACCGCGAATTCAAGCAAAGCGGCTTTGGAAAAGCATCCATCAAAGACCTAAAGATTATCGAGAAAATCAAAAAAATATACAAGGACTTCACGGCCTAAGGGAGTCCAGGGGGAACAAAATGATAGAATTCGACGAAAAACCTGCGCAAATTGGCACCAACATCAAGATCGTGGGGGTTGGCGGAGCCGGTGGCAACGCGGTCAACACCATGATCGAACACGGCCTTTTGGGGGTGGAATTCATTGCCGCCAATACGGATATGACCGACCTGGTCAAATCCAAGGCCACCATGAAACTGCAGATCGGCAAGAAACTTACCCGCGGTTTGGGCACCGGAGCTGATCCTGAAAAGGGATACCGCAGCGCGGAGGAATCCAAAGACGAGATCAAGTCTCATCTGGAAGGCGCGGACATGGTATTCATCGCCGCCGGCATGGGTGGCGGGACCGGAACCGGCGCGGCACCCATGGTAGCAAAGATCGCGCGCGATCTTGGTATCCTCACCTTGGGTATTGTGACTACACCTTTCACTTTTGAAGGCAAAAAACGCCACACCAACGCAGAAGAAGGCATCCGCAACCTCAGCGAGTTTGTGGATACCCTCATCCTCATTCCCAATTCCAAACTCAGCGAGATTTACCACGACATCAGCCTGGTGGACGCTTTCCGAAAAGCTGACAACGTGCTCTATGAAGCCGCCAAGGCCGTCTCGGACATCATCAACGTGAGCGGTTATATCAATGTGGACTTTGCCGATGTTAAGACCGTGATGGCAAACATGGGCTACGCCCTGATGGGGACGGGCAGCGCATCCGGAGAAGACAGGGCCGTATTGGCAGCCCGGGCCGCCATCAACAATCCCTTGCTGGCAGATGTCAGCCTCAGCGGTTGCCAGTCACTGCTGATCAACATCACTGCTGGCTACGACTTCAAGATGAGCGAATTCGAAGCCGTCAACAGCGTGGTCGTCAACGAAACCGGACGCGCCGCCAACATCATATCTGGCGTGATTACAGACGAGACCATCTCCGGAGACGTGTTTGTGACCATCATCGCCACCGGACTGCAACGCAACGAAAGCACCAACACCCTCAGTTTCCCCTCCATCATGCCCACCGTCCAGACCGCGCAACCGGTTCAGCCCAAACCTGTTATGACTCCAGCCGTCCAGATTTCCAAAGCTGAGCCCCCTCTCGAAGAAGAAATGGACACCATTTTTACCAGACTAAAACTAAGTCAGTCAGAGAACAAAGACAATCATGAAGCAAGGTCCGCCGAGGAAACCAACAAACCACTCAATCCCCGCACCGACCTTCCTTCCTTCCTGAAGGCCCTCGACTGATCCAATAAAGCTTCCCTGCTTAGGTCTCACAACGGACAGCCCTGTCCGCGCAATCGCCGGCTACCCCCCAGCCGGCGGTTTTTTTATGTTGTAGAGTTGTAAGGTTTTAGGGTTGT
>JAGOIY010000141.1 GCA_017995405.1 Candidatus Cloacimonadota bacterium | reverse complement strand
CATTATCATCGGCCCTTACCAATTCACTGGCGTGACCTTGGCCAGGAGCAAGCCGGACCCAAAAGCCATTTATGGGGCTTGGCCCGGTTTTGGTCTCGGGCTGCTTAGCTTCAGCGATTCAGAGCGAAATGAGTAATGGACCAGATTTCCCCAACCGGCCTCCACTTTTCCACCCGCTCATCACACTCTCACCACCTATGCCGAGGCATAGGAGAGGCAAAGGAGATGTAAAGGTGGTGTAAAGGAGGCTAAGGGGAAAGGATCAGAGGCCTTCGATGTATTTATTGAGCTCGCGGGTGAATTTGTTGGCCAGGCCGCTGGACAGGGCTTTGAGGGTTCGGTTGCGTGCTGAGCCTTCATCCACGTCACCCTGCTTGCTGCTTTCTTTGGTGACGAATATCTGCGTGCCTTCATGGCTGAGCGTCAATACCGCTTCATAGCCCACAAAGTACTGTTTCCCAAGCTGTTTGTTCTCGGTGGGGGCCATCCTGACGTCCATCTTCAGAGCGCTCGGGCCAAAGCCGAAACCCATTTTTTGGATGGCGGTTTGCAGGGTGGTGGCTATACTGCCCTGGGGATCATCTGGAACGCTGATATCGAAGACGATAGCCGCTCTGGCCTCTGCGATCAGGGCCTGCAGGGATGCTTCAGAGAGCGAGGCCTGCAGTCTGGGAGCCCCGGAGCTTATCAGCGTGTTGTAAAAGTTGCAATCCCTCAGCAGATCGGGCATCAGCCTTGTGGCCTTGAGCAGAGCGCTGTAACGCTGAAAAGGATTGCCCTGCACCTTAAGATGCTGTCCTATCGCCTGCTCCGAGGAGTTTACCCGTTCCAGGTATTTGGCCCGCAGTTTGAGCTTCTCGATCGTCATCAACACGTAAACGAGCTTGGTCTCGGGATCTGTCCAGCTATCCGCCAACACGGCATATTCCAGCTGGACATCCGAGAACACCTTCACCTGGGCCTGATAGTCACTGCCAAGGGTGGTAGTGCTTTGGCCGTTAACGCTTTGGCTGCTCTCAGTCTCGGTGGTTTGGACATAGGCGGTCACCTGGGATTCAAAGTATCGGGAGATATCCCCCAAGGCCTGGATTTTGGCGGCTTCCAGATCTGCCCCGCCTCCCGTTCCGCAGATATATTCATCTTCCGGGAAGAGCTGATAGGGATTGGAAAGCCAGACAGGACGTTTTGCTTCGGCAGCCAGTCCGCTTAGCAGACAGCCGGCTATAAGTATTGACAGACAGAGTCTTATATTCATTTCTACTATCCTCCTGCCTCAGGGCAGCATAGACTTCACATCTGAAGGAATCTCGATGTTGTTGGTCTTGGCGATGTCCAGATAGGTCTTCAGAGTCATGGTTTGAGAGGCGATCATTCCGGGTAATCCTGACATGAGAGCAAGAGCTTTGGGCAGATACTGAGCTTCCCGCAAGGCATCGAAGCCCTTGAGGGATTTTGCCCAGCTGATGTAATCCGGCAGATTTTTGGAGATATTGGTCTCTTTGACCACGGCCGCGGCCAGATAGATCAGAGAGGCCAGAAAGAAATCCCGCTGGGAATCCTGAAGCTGGATTCCCTCTTTGAGCTTGGCATCCATTTGGGCCTGAAGGTTTTCGCCCTGCAAGGCTTCCTCCGAACCGGCCAGTCCGGCTCCCTGAGCGCTGGCTTCCGCTCTGGCGGCCACCACCATCTGTCGCAGTCCAAATGCCTGCCAGGCAGTCTCTTCCGACCAGGATACATGATTTTTGGATAGATCGAAGGCCTTGGACAAACTGGGAAAATCGCTGCTACCGCCATACATGACGGACTGGAGCAGACAATCGGTGGCCTGGAGTACCAACTGACCCGCGTAAACGGCTGCCAGGCTTTCATCTGCCAGCATGGCTTCATCCAGCAGCAGAGCTTGTTTGTCTGCCTTTGAGCCTGGCTTTTTGGGTTTGGCCTCTTTGCGGTTCGATCCACAGGCTGAGAGCAGCAGCACTGCGATCAAAACCGGTATAACGAGCTTTTTGATCATCGCGTCCTCCTAAGGCGTGAGCTTCACTCTGAGCTGGTCCACCAAATCCTGGGAGGCTTTGGTGGCTGCTTCGATCAGGGCATTGGTCTTGGCGACGGTGGGATTGGGTCCCAGGCCGCTGTATTGCAGGGGTCCTACGCTGCAGATCTTGACCGCGAACTTTTTGCGCAGGTCCATAATGTAGCCCCCGACTTTGGCGTAGATCTTGTATTGTCCCGTCACGGGGTCGATTTCTTCGCGTCCGATGTCAAGGGTCCCCAAGGCCAGGAATTCCAGTCCCTGGTCCCTGGCGATGTCGGTGGCCTCTTTCTGAGTGGAATTGGAGATTTCGTCCAGGGTGATAAAATCATAGGCGAACTGCTCGGGAGTGAGGTTGACCTCGAAGGCGGGCACCACGTCAAAGCCGGCTTTGTTGAAGATTTCCGTCACCCGGCTGTCGATTTCGGCGGGATTGTAACTCCGGTAGCTGATCCCTTCCGAGTTCATCACGATGCTGCCGTCCAGCTTGAAGTGATCTCTGTCCGTGTCGGCCTGGATGCTCACAGTACCCTCATGAAACTCCACGCTGGCTACCTCTCTGGCCACATAGACAAAGCTGAGAAAGTGCTCTTCAAGTTTGGGGGTTTTCTGCCTCACGAGCTGTTCGATCTGGGCATCGTCGATGCTCACCTCCAGGTTGATCTCCCAGTTGCCGTTTTGATACTCGCCATCGTTCAGAGGCGTGGTGTCCAGGATGTATTTTTCGATGTCCTTGAGCAGTTCCGGCATCAGTTCATTCAGGATGCTGAGGCGTTGGGAATCAAGGCCGGAAGCGTATTTTTTGAGCGCTTGCTGCTGTCCGTTCAGGATGGCCTGCTGGCGTTCTTCCGTCTTGGGTTTCTTGTTTTTGGTGGCCACACTGCCTTTGGCTTTCACTTTCACGAGCGCGTCGAGTTGTTCCGTTCCGGCGCTCAAGATCAACAGCAAGCCCAGGATAATCAGAAATTTGCGCATCTGATGATCACCCCTTTCTTGTTTTTCTTGTTTTCCATCAGCTTTTTATCGTTGCGGATGGTGTTTGTAAGCTCTGTGCCGATGGTCTGCAGCAGCACTTCGTGATAGTTGGCAAAGTCGTCCGTCAGTTGGCCGTTCACGGTCTGTTTGGTGGCACCGAATTTGACAGCCTGGTCCCAGTACACGGTTTCCAGCTCCGCGTCATAGATCTTCAGGTTGATATAAGCGCCATAGATGTCCACCCGTTCAAAGGCCGTTTCTTTATAGAGCGCTTTGTGAAACTTGTCCAGCCTCAGGTCAAGGTCGTAGCTGGCGGGCGGGATACTGAAATTGAGCACTCTGGCATCGGAAAAAGCGAGGGCCATTTTCTGGCCGGCATAGTCTTTGGCGTATGGAAGCATCGTAACGTTGAGGCCAAAGGCAAATGTTTCGGTGAGCTGATTGGCCAGAATCGCTTTGTAGCTGTCCAGTTTGTCCTCGTAGGGACCCAGCAGAGCCACGGCGTCCTCGCTTATCTCCACGTTCGCCACTTTCATGGCCAAAGATCCGGGTTGGCGGATGGCGATTTGGGGCTGTTTGCTCTTGATGGAAGCTAACAGCTCCTCCTCCATCAGCTTATAGATCTGGGACTGAACTTCTCCCGCCGTCGGGGGCTGGGAATAGAGCTCAATGTAACTGATCTTGAAGGGGAAGGACTGCAGCACTTTCAACTCCCTAAAGTCAAGAATATAAATGCTGTAGCTGAGATTGTAGATCAGCTTGGTCTGTCCGGAAATGCTCTCCGCGTCCACGCTTTCACGGTTGATCGTAATGGCCAGGGCTTTGTCACTCTGAGAGCTTTGGTCCAGATCGAGGCTGAAATTGCGAAAGTCCCGGTTGGCATGCAAATAACTGTAGAACAGCTGTTCCAAACGGTTTGGGGTCCCTTTCTCACCAGCGCTCAGGGCATGGGTGTGGGGATAATTGAGAGGAATGTCTGCATAGTTTCCGGCAAAGCAAAAACCCGCATACCTCACCCGTTCCTGAGCACCCAAAAGGGTGACCAGCAACAGCATGATCCCTATGATCACCAAGCGTTTATCCAATTTCCACAACCTCCAGCTTGTCATCACGGCTTCCAGACCGGCCCCCGCATCGACGTGCGGACCAATCCAAGCCGCCGATCATTTTCCAGCCTGACTTCCAGCACTGTAAAGACGACAAATGCATCTTTGGCCCTGCGGCGATATTGTCAACCGCTTTTTTCCCGGACATGGGTG
>JAGOIY010000020.1:3909-20779 GCA_017995405.1 Candidatus Cloacimonadota bacterium | reverse complement strand
CCGCTGGCCACGGACCTGCCGTTGCAGTCTTTTCCATTCCATTTCAGGGAGTGATTGCCTTTATTCATGAGGCCGGAATGCAGCGCGTGAATCTTCTGGCCGCGAAGGTTATAAACCTCAGCGTTCAGTTGGGCAGGAGCGGCAAGGCTGAAGGCGATATTGACGTCCGGATTGAAGGGATTGGGATAGGCCAGAGGCTTTCCGAGCAGGGACGCCACCTGGTCCTGATTGGCGACGGCGTAGTTGCTGAGCCGGATATTGGCGTTGTAGGTGCCGGCTTGGTCTGGCTGCCAGACGAATTCAGGCGCGCTGCCCATGTGATAGACTGTGTCGCCGATCAGGAAGGCGGCCTGCCATCCGTCCGGAAGGCCGTTATCCCCCCAGTTGAAAGTGACGGGATCGGCGGTTGGAACTTCCAGGCGCACATTGAAAGCGATGACGTCCTGACTGGCGCCGTTGACGTCCAGAAGAGGCAGAAACTGGCTGTGGAGCTGTCCATCGGGCCTGAGGGTGGGCAGCAGTTCCGGCACGTAGAGCCTTGGGGCGGAGAAAGGCGGAACGGGCGGTTTGGCCAGATTGAGCCGGAAATCGGAGGCGTCATTGGCCAGATTGTGGGTGCCCACTCTCACCCAGTCGCTGAGACCGTTGACGGCGGCGTGGAGGGTGACGGAGCTTTGAGCGGAGGGAGCATCGATCTCAGGCGCTTGCCAGAAGGGATAGAAATTGATCTGGCTGACCAGCCCGGCGGCGCCGTAGTATCTGATCAGGAAAGCCTGGAAGGGCTCGATCCTGCTGACGGGCTCATATTGACCGGCGCGGAAGGCCCAGACGACGGGAGACAAGAGCTCCTGATTGACCATTTCGCCAAAGCGGTAGAGACTGCCGTTCACCATAAAGCGCAGATTTTCCACGTCATAGGAGCAGAGATGGGGGTTGCCGATCAGATTCCAGCCGTCCATGAGGTCCAGATTGTATTCATCCGCCAGCAGCGGGTTGGTGGAGCTGTAGAACACAAAGTCGTTCAGATGAGCCCAGACGGCGCTGCCGAAATTGAACTGAGTGGTGGGCTGCCAGGCGCTGACGGGGTTGTAGGTGTAGGCATCGGTACCGGCTCCAAAGACCGCGTCCACGCTCAGGGGGGTGGTCACCCAGGGATTTGAGAGCATCTGCCAGCCGGATTCGAGCATGGCGAGGTTCATATATGGTACCAAAGCCAGGGTGTAGGGAGACACGAAACGGGTGCGGACTCCGTCGATGGCAATGACGTCAACGATCAGTTTGGCACCTTGCATATCCACGGTCTGAGGCAGCAGGTAGCTGTAGGAGCTTTGGGTGTTGCTGAGGTAGTTATTCACCAGAAGGCTGTCGGTGGCGTTTTGGAGGGAGAGCTCCACGTGGTCGATCAGGAAGGAATAAGTATAATTCCAGCTGAAGCTTACCATGTTCCCGCCCTGCAGGATTTTATTTTGCATGCTGGCTACCGTGGCGCGGGGCTGCATGTTGCCCCAGTAGAGATTGAAGGTGCGGACGTTGGAATTGGCGTTCGAATAGCTGTAGGGGCCGCTGAGCAGGTTGTGGAAAGTTGCCCCGTCCTGCAACCAGAGTTTTTCGGCCCGGCCAAAGGTGCCGGTAGCCTGGATGCTGAGCTGTTCAAGCTGATCGCTGCGGGTGCGCAGGACCCAGGTTTTGACCTGGGAATCGACGTCGTAGCCGCCCTTGATCTCCCTCAGCAGACTGGTGCCCTGATTTCCCCAATACTGCTGCCAGAAAGCCGTCCACACATAAGTTTCGGTGGGGTTGCCCTTGGTGACGTCCCAAAAGCCGTCCTGAGAGTCCGAAGCGTAAGGATTGTTGCCAAAGGTGACGCTGTCCGTGAGGGTGCCGGCCAGATTGCTGATTGTGAGCGTCTGGATGGGCATTGCGGAAGCGGAAACGGGATAGTTGTGAAAGAACTCCATCTCAGAGGTGTTGGTGGAGCTGATCCGGTAGGTGTACACCACTCCGTTCTGAAGGCCGGTATCCCACCATTCAAAGGTGCTGCCGGTGGGGTTTGAAAGGCCGGGATTGCTGAGCCAGCTATCCTGCAGCTGAAAATCCCCGTCTCCTCTGCGGCGATAGACCTTGAAGCCCTGATTGTTCGTCTGCCCTCCCACCTGCCAGTAGAGCCGGACGCTCTGTTCCATGCCGTGGGCGGTGAAACTCACGATGTTGGCAGGCGCGGGAATAGACTGAACTTCGTTGCTGAGCTCGGAGTAGTTGCCGTTCTTGTCTTTGGCGCGAATCTTGAAGTAATAGGTGTTGGCGTTGTTGAGACCGGTGACGCTGATGCTCTGAGCATCCTGGGAAGCCAGGAAGCTGTTGTTGCTGCGGTTGAAGATCTGATAATTGTCCGTTCCGATGGGTTCGGGAGCGTAGAGGACCTCATAGGTGTCAAAATCATAGGCGGAGGAAGGCTGCCATCCCAGAGTGATGTGGGTCAGGGAGGAATTGAGCACACTCAGCTCTGTGGGAGGAGTGGGCGTGAGGCCGTCGTTCATCTGGAACATATCGTCCATCACGGCTTCAAGATGATATACCCAGGGAGAGTAAAACTGCATATAGCGGCCAAAGAGGTTGGCATAGTCCCATTTCTGCTGGGCGGTGTCCCATCCGTAGAACCAGTGGTAGTTGTTTTCGGTCTGCTCGTAGCAGTTGGGCAGTTCGTCCATCTCCACATGAAAGAAGGGATCATAGGAGTCATAGTCGTTCCAGCCGCTGAGGGTGTAGAGCATCTGATGATTTTGGGAGTAAGCCGGCAGGTCCACATAGTCGTTTACGGGATATGTGTTTACGCCGTCGCTCCAGTTGAAATCGTGGATGGAATAGTTGACGCTGTAATAGTCGCTCAGATACACGGGAGCGTGGATTCCGACGGTGTTGGCGGGAAAGACCAGATGCGGGGCCTGGTGGATCATGTCGTTGTTGAGGTCCGAGAGATCGCGGATGGGCAGGTTGGGGCAGAGTTTTTGATATCCGGCGGAGATTTGATTGTTGGGATACCCCTCGTGGCGATTCCAGTCGTAGGAATGGATCTGGGCCGAGAACTCACGGAGGCCATACTGGCTTCTGATCTGATCGGCAAATTTGTCATAGGCGAAGTTGAAAGGATGGTTGGCTACGCGGGTGGGATCGGAGAGCGACTTGGAGTTTGTGAAGGGGGCCACATTGGTCCACTTCACTTCTCTGCCGGCACCGCTGATGATCATGAATCTGGCATCCCACACTTCCAGGGCCAGGGCTCCCATGGCGGGAGTGGCAAAATCGTCGGTGGGATGGGGAACGGTGATAATGACGGGACGGCTGCCCTGGGGATTGTATATATAGAGACCCCATCCATACATAAAAGCTCCGCTTTCGTCATCATAGGGGTCGGCGGTGTTGTTGTCGTCGATCTCGGCCATATCGGGAATTTCACGCAGCATATAATAGGTACGGCCGGTGTCGGTATCGTTAAATTGGACAAGCTGATAGGGGAATCCCGCCGCCAGGATCATCAGCTCTGCTTCATCCCAGGACTCGGTGAGGAAAAGTCCAATGAGCGCGTTCCAGTTGGCGGTCTCGAGCGCGTTGATGATCCGGAAGTCTCCAAACCCGTTGAGCTGGCGGTCATAGGGGGCGTAGAGGTTGTAGTTTGCCGAGGCGATGCCCTCGGCGATGTGAGATATCCAGTTGTCGTAAGCGCAGGCTGGCTCCTCACCGTAGAGGAAATCGCGGAAGGACCCGGTTTCCACCACCAGGGCTTGTGCCATGCTCAGCAGCAACAGGGCAATTATGATCAAAGTCGGTTTTTTCATCGGCTTCTCCATGGGGTTTCAGATGTTTTACACTGATTACAATTTCAGGACAAGCACCCATATTAGTCAAGGCTTATTTTTCGAGCGCGGGTGGAGAGGTCTGAAAAAAAAAGGTCTTGACAGCCGGGACGCGATCGCGGAAATAGGACGAGTTTATGTGATGGCCATATCAGGCCGTTGAGAGTAGGGAACTTATATATGATAGGAGAGACTATGACCCCGCTTCGCTTCGTCTTTATTCTGATTTCGCTCGGCTTTGTGCTGAGTGGCCTTGGGGCCCAATCCGTAAATGTTGATCCGGACAGCCTGGAATTTCCGATCGCCTCGATGGACGATCAGTTTTCCCCTTATGGCAATCCATCTCTGCTGGGTACAGGCCAAATCAGCGGCCTGGGATACGCCCAGAACTTTGACAACAACGACTGGATCAAACAGCACTGGGTTTTTTATAACAGTGACGGCTTCAGCTATGTGTATGAGAACCGGAACGATGTGAGCTATCACAACTTTGCCGTCGGTTCACCCCTTTCGGAGCGCGGTTTCCTGCGCAATCTCTATTTCGGCTCCCGTTACAGCTGGAGAAATTCCGCCACCAATGAAGGCTGGTGGCGCAACGGCCTCACTTTCCGTCCCCACAATTCCGCCTCTTTGGCGATGGTGTGGGATAACCCCTATCGTCAATCTCCCGCCTACAAAGCCGGCATCGCGATCCGGCCGCTTAGCTGGTTTGCGCCTCAACACTCCTACCGTCTTGAACTGAGCGGCGACATCAGCTATAAAAAGGTAGCGGACGAGACCAATCCCGCCCTGATGGAATATGACTTCACCAGTCCCGTGCTTGGGTTCAGCACCCAGATCGTGGATGGTTTTAAGCTGGGGGGGAGCTACAACCTGGATTCCAAGAGCGCTTTGCTCAATTTCAGCCTGCGCTTCGGCAAGACGGAGCTGGGATCCCTGGCCCTCAAACCCGATGGCAAGGACCCCGTGCTGCTGGGATATGTGAACGCCGGCGACCTGAACTGGAAGCCCTTCCTGGGCCTGTCTGGCAAAAAATGGTACGACATGAAGCTCAGAGGCGAAATCGTGAGCTATAAGAGCCCCAGCTACAGCTTCGGCCCGTTCAGGGTTTTCGATTCCAACCAACGCGGGATAGACAGCGTGATCAACGAACTGGAGAAAGCCGCCCGGGAACCTGGCGTGGAAGGCATCCTTTTGATCAATCCATCTTTTTCCAGCTCCTTCGCCCTCCAGCAGGAACTGGTGAGGGCCTTTGCCAGTTTCAAAGCCAAGGGCAAAAAGGTGGAATGCTACTATGACAATATCAGCAACGGAGGCTATATCTTTGCCGCTTCCGTGGCCGACAACATCTGGCTGAATCCCATGGGAAGCGTGGACCTGCATGGCCTCTCGATCACCAGTCCCTACTTTGCCACCCTCCTGGACAGCCTGGGAGTGGAAGTGCTCAATTTCCGCAGCCACAAATACAAAAGCGCCGGCAACCAATTCTCGGAAACCTCCATGACCGAAGCCGAGCGGGAAGTCTATGACGCCATCCTGCAGACCATCTATGAGCAGATGATTGTCCAAATCAATAACGGCAGAGGCAGCCGCATCAACGGCAAGCTGGAAGACGTGATCGACAACGGCCCCTACTACCTGGCCCAGGATGCCATGGCCGCCGGACTGGTGGACAGCCTCATCTATCAAGACCAGCTTGAGGACAAACTCAAAGACCGCTATGGTTTCACCGCCCGCAAAGGCTCGCTCACCAGCTTCGCGAAATATGACTGGAACATCCCCAGTCCCAAACAGATAGCCGTGATCTACGCCAGCGGCAACATCGTGATGGGCAAAGGCGAACCCGGCACCATGATCGCGGCCGAAAGCACCGTCAAACTTATCCGCGCCGCCCGCAAAAACCCCGCTTACAAAGGCATCATCCTCAGAGTGGACAGCGGGGGCGGATCGGCCCAGGCCTCTGATATCATCCTGAGAGAACTGGAACTCGCCCAGACCGAAAACAAAAAACCGGTGGTGGTCTCCATGGCCGGCATGGCCGCGTCGGGTGGTTACTACATCGCCTGCAAGGCCGACAAAATCGTGGCCGAAGCCACCACTCTGACCGGTTCCATCGGAGTGATCGGCATCGCGTTCAACGCTGAAAAGATGTTTAACAAGGTCAGAGTAAACTGGTCCACGGTCAAGAAAGGCCGCAACGCAGATTTTCCCTCTATCTACCGCAAATGGACCGAGGAAGAAAAACAGAAGATGACCGGCTTTATCGAATCCGTCTATGAAGACTTTGTGGGTAAAGTGGATACGGGCCGCAAGAATCTGGATTCCGCGCAGGTGCACGCTTACGCTCAGGGCAGAGTCTGGACAGGAAAGCAAGCTCTGGAACTGGGCCTGATCGACGATCTGGGCGGCATGGAAACCGCGCTGATACATATGCGCGATCTGACCGGGATTAAAGGCGATATCGAACTGGTGGACGCCACCAGCTCCAATAAAGGGATCCGGATCGATATGCGTGGCGATTCCCTGCCGGGCCTGAGCACCAACGGCTTGCTTCTGGAACTGGAAAAGAGCTATGGCCATCTCTATGAGCTCTGGAAACAATACTCCGACCAAAGCGCTCTGATGCTGACACCCGTCTCCGCGCCGGTGATGGAGTTTTAGGCACATTAGGGTTTAGATGGTTGAGAGGGTTTAGACCGCCTGCCTTCTCAACCTGATCTTTTGCCTGCGAGACCGGGACCTTTCGATGGGGTCCCGGTTCTATATTGTAGCGTCGGATTCCGATCCGGCGCGTGTCTAAACCTCCTCAACCCTCTCAACCTCCTCGATCCCATCCCTCCCCTATTGCTTCCACTCCAGCCTGCCGGTATCAAGTCTCACTCACCCCCAACTTTATTGGGATTGAGTCCGACGAGCCAGACACGGTGAAACGGCCCATGAATAAGGACGGACCTTCATCACAGGCTCCAATACACACCCACAGGTTTTATCTTCCTGCACTCAATAAAACAATCACTTTGATCAATTCATGTTTTTCACGCCCGTCCCCTCGCTACGACCGTCATCGCGACCAAAAAAAAGCGGTTTCGGAACGCTTCATGCTGATTAATTTGACTAGAGCGAAGCTAAGCAGCGCCGTTTGCGAAAAATCAGATGCGATTTTGCTTGACATCTTAGCGCGCTTCACAAATATCGCTTCAAAGAGGTCAAAATGAAGAAGCTACTATTTGCCATGACCATTCTGATGGGCCTAGCCACCGCGGCTGGTGCTCTTACTATATATGATATCCAGTATACCAACACTCCCGGAGTGGACAACAGCTATCCCTCTCCCTATGTGGGCAGAGAGGTGACTCTGGAGGGGATCGTCACCGGAGCGGATTATGCTCAGGGGGGATATTTTATCTCCGAGCCCATCAGCGGATCCTGGCGCGGTATCTACATCGCGGACAAGCGTAACCGTCCTTCCCAGGGAGACAAGATCAGAGTGCGCGGCCGGGTGCATGAATCTTTTGGCATGACCTGCCTCCTGGATATCAGTTCCTATCGGATGCTGGATCGCAATTATGGCCTGCCTCAACCCCTGATCGTGACCACTGGTCAGCTTTCCAGGGCCGATGAAGCGGAGGCCTACGAGGGAGTATATGCCCGGGTCCTCAGTGCCAGCGTAGCCAGTTCCAGAAGCAAAGCCGGCAGATTTGCCGTCACGGACGGCAGCGGGCAGTGTTCCATCACGACCGGCTCCTTTTCCAGACAGAAAGCCCTCTCCCCCGCCGCCGGGACACAGTTTTCCAGCATCGTGGGCATCGTGGTCTTCGGTTTCAGCGAGTTTTCTCTCAATCCCGTCGCCCCCGGAGACACTCAAATCCAACAACCTCTCTCCACGCAGAACCGCAGCTGGGGAAAGATAAAATCTATCTATAAATAATCAAAACAATGTGAGGTGAGATGATGAAGAAGATCCTGAAAGCTCTTCTGTTAGTTGGCGGGACCGCATTGGCCGCCCATTTTGGCATGAAGGCCTACAAACGTCTGAGCGGCGTGGCCAAGCTTGCGAAGTCCTTGCCGGAATTTCTGAACAACGTCTATGGTGAGCGTCCCAAGCTGGATATCAACCGCAGTTTCAACACCATCGCCATCAAAATCGGCTATTCTCAGGAAATCATCGACAAACACAATGATATCGAGACCACCGTGCGCGAATACGTCGATGACTTTTATCCCGACCTCAGCAAGTGCTCCGTGGATGTCAGCATCTACGTTCCCGGCACGGAAGAAGAGGATTTGGAAGAGGAAGAAGCTGAAACACCGGAATCCCAAGACTGATATTAACCTGCCCACAGATATTGGACCCGGACTTCGCTTCGGGTCTTTTTGTTTATCAGCCGTCCCTGCCTCAGCTTGACTATTGACAGCCAGCGGCAAAGAGATATTTTGACCCCTGATGGAGATTGCCAACATGAAAAAAATACGCAAGTCCTATACTTTTGATGATGTTTTACTGGTGCCGCAGCGCTCTGAGGTGCTGCCATCCGAGGTGGACCTCAGTGCCAGGATCACCCCCCGCGTCCAATTGCGGGTGCCCATCCTCAGCGCGGCGATGGATACCGTCACAGAACACGCTTTGGCCATTGCCATTGCCCGGGAAGGCGGGATCGGAATTCTCCATAAGAATCTTTCCATAGCTGATCAGGCCAACGAGGTTCATCATGTGAAGCGCGCGGAGAGCGGGGTGGTTTCCAAACCTTATACCGTGTCTCCCGACGACACTCTGCTAAAAGTGCTGGAGCTGAAGAAAAGCCACAAGATCGGCGGGTTCCCAGTGGTGGAGAAAGGCCGTCTGGTGGGAATTCTCACCAACCGCGACATCCGTTTCGAGACAGATCCCCGCCGCAAAGTAAGAGAACTGATGACTCCCAGAGACAGACTGGTGACCGCTCCCAGCGGGGTCAGTCTGGAAGACGCCAAAGCGCTCCTGCAAAAGCACCGGATCGAAAAGCTCCTGCTGACTGGTGCCGACGACCAGCTCACGGGGATGATCACAGTGCGCGACATCATGAAGCGGATAGACTATCCCAACGCCGTGCAGGACAGCAAAAACCGGCTCCTGGTGGGGGCCGCGATCGGAGTGACGGGAGACTTTCTGGAGCGGGCAGAGGAACTCGTCCGCATGGGTGTGGACCTCCTGGTGATAGACACCGCCCACGGTCACCAGATCAACATTGCCAAAGCCCTCAAAAAGGTAAAAAACAAGCTGGATGTGGAAGTGATCGCCGGCAACGTCGCCACTGCCAAAGCCACCAGATTTCTAATCGACGCCGGCGCGGATGCAGTCAAAGTGGGGATCGGTCCTGGCTCGATCTGCACCACCAGAGTGATAGCGGGGATTGGAGTGCCTCAGTTGACCGCCATCATGGACTGCGCTGAAGTGGCGGCCCAGAGTAATGTCCCCATCATCGCAGACGGTGGAATCAAGTATTCCGGCGACATCGTGAAAGCTCTGGCAGGGGGCGCTTCCGCTGTCATGATCGGCTCCCTTTTTGCCGGCACGGATGAAAGCCCCGGCGAGTTTATCATCTTCAACGGCCGCAGATTTAAGAGCTATCGTGGCATGGGTTCCATCGGAGCGATGAAACGCGGCAGTGGGGAACGCTATTTCCAAAACGCCACCGAAGAGAACAAGATGGTGGCCGAAGGTATAGAAGGGATGGTACCCTACAAGGGCCCCCTCAAAGACTATATCTATCAGCTATGCGGGGGTTTGCGTTCCGGAATGGGCTATTGCGGAGCCCGCGATCTGGATAGTCTCAAAGCCCGTGCCGAGTTTATCGAGATCAGCAGTGCCGGGCTCAAAGAATCCCACCCCCATGATATCCGCATCACCAAGGAAACACCCAACTATCAAAGCGGTGACTGACAGACAGTTACTCCCATGGTCTGAAACCATTTAGACATCCCGGAAGCACAACTTGGCAGCCTCAGAGAAACAACCAGAATTGAAAGGAAAAAGCAGAAACACGGAGGCCTTTACCCCTCCCTTGCCAGCCGCGCTGGTCTATCTAAGAGACTTTGTGTTTCACATTCGGGTGGAAAAAGGCATGGCGGAAAACAGTGTCGTGAGCTATGAACGCGATCTGAGAGACTTTCTGGCCTACGCGCAAAAACCTGTCGAACGGATTGACCATCAGGAAGTGATCGAATATCTCACCCTACTCAGCGATATGGGCTTGATAGTGAGTTCCCTGGCCCGCAAACGGGCCGCCCTCAATCAGTTTTTCCGTTATCTTGCCGATAATGATGCCAACCGCGTGATGGATTTCGACAAAGTTCCCAAGATCAAAGTAGGCCAGCATTTACCGGATTTTCTGGATGTGGACACCATGCTGCGTTTCCTGGATTCCCAACCCGTCCAGACCTCGCTGGAACTCCGCAACCGTCTGATGATGGAGACTCTCTACGCCACCGGCATGAGAATCTCAGAGCTGCTGGGCCTCAGCCTCCACGATCTCAACCGGAGCGAGGGGATCATACTGGTGCACGGGAAAGGCAATAAGCAACGCTATGTGCCTTATGTGAATTCGCTTGAGCCGCTGTTTGACGTCTATCTGAACGCCCACAGGCCCGCGCTGCTGAAGATGAAACGCTCCGATTATCTGTTTTTGAACGGCAGGGGCGGAAAACTGAGCCGGCAGGGCTTCTGGAAGATCCTCAAAGAAGCCGCCCTGAAAGCCGGGATCAAACAGGAATTTACGCCTCACACCTTCAGGCATTCCTTTGCCACCCACCTTTTGGAGGCGGGCGTCAATCTCAGAGTGGTCCAGGAACTGCTGGGTCACGCCAGCCTCAACACCACTCAGATTTACACCCACGTCAACACCCGGTTTTTGGTGGAGACGCACCGGCTTTACCATCCCCGCGCCTGAAGGACTGCAAAACAATGAGATATGAGAATATGGTTTTGTGTCACTGGCTTCAGCCGTTCGGTGCGTGCAAGATTATGTGATACAGTGAGAACCGTTTTAAATACTGCAGGGAAAACAGAGAGGTTTTCCACATAAAGATATGAGATTAAGATATATATGATATGCAACAAGTGTACCCATATGGATCGCGTAACGCGTAACGCATAACCTATCAGGAGATATAAGATGAAAAAAGCTCTCTGCATCCTGTTGCTTACGGCCTTGGCCCTGGGGGGCCTGGTGTCATGTAAACGGGAAGCCGCTCAGAAAGCCGCCCGCAAGCTCAAAGTAGTACTGGACTGGACGCCCAACACCAATCATACCGGCCTCTACGTGGCCCAGGAACTGGGATATTTCAAGGAAGCCGGCCTCGAAGTCGAGATCATCCAGCCAGGCCAGAACAGCGCGGAACAGATAGTCGCATCCGGTCACGCCCAGTTTGGGATCAGCTATCAGGAAAGCGTTATTCGCGCCAGGATAGAGAACATCCCGCTGGTCTCCCTGGCGGCAGTGATTCAACACAACACTTCGGGCTTCGCCTCTCTGAAAGAAGCGGAGCTGACCAGGCCCAAGCACTTTGAGGGCAAACGTTACGGCAGTTCCGGCTGGCCCACCGAGACCGAGATCCTGCGCTCCGTTATGACTGCCGACAGCGCGTCCTTTGATAAACTAAAGGTGGTGGAAGGGGTCACGGACTTCTTTTCCACCATTGGCCGGGATGCCGATTTTGAGTGGATATTCTGGGGCTGGGACGGCGTGGAAGCTCAACGACGCGGTATCGCTCTGAACTACATACCTTTGAAAGACCTTGACCCGGTGTTTGACTATTATACCCCCGTGATCGTCACCAACGAGAAGACCGCCCAGGCCGATCCGGAGCTGGTGAAATCCTTTATGGCAGCGGTATCTAAAGGCTACCGATACTGCATTGAGAATAGCTCCTCTGCGGCCGATATTCTCATCAAGGCCGTCCCGGAACTGGCTGCCAATGCCGAACAGGTCAAGCTGAGCATGGCTTATCTCAAAGATCAATACCAGGCAGAAGCTCCCAGGTGGGGAGAACAGCGGCTGGAGGTATGGCAGCGGTTTGTGGATTGGATGTTTAACAAGCGGATGCTGATGACCGGCATGAAAGCCGATCAGATGTTCACAAACCGTTTTCTGCCTGAATGAGCCACATCCTTGAGGCTGCCGGTCTCAGCAAATCATTCTTGCTAAACGGCCGCAGTCGTCTGATCCTCGAAGACGCGTCACTGGCACTGTCTGGAGGCGAGTTTCTCACCATCATAGGGGCCAGCGGCTGCGGGAAGAGCACCTTTCTGGAGCTGCTGGCCGGGATTACGAGACCCGATCAGGGGCGCGTTGTCTTTATGGGAGAGGATATTACCGCCAGAAGCGGGAAACTGGGCTATATGCCTCAGGACGATCTGCTGTTTCCCTGGCTGAGTGTGCGTGACAATGCTCTGCTCCCTGCCAGAGTAGCCAAAAAGGATCTTCGGCAAGCCAGGAAACGGTTGGATGAGTTGCTGCCCGTCTTTGGCCTCCAAGATCATGCCAGTCATCTCCCCTGGCAGCTTTCCGGAGGTCTCAGACAGAGGACGGCACTCCTCCGAACCTGTATGTCCGAAGCCAAAGTGCTGCTCCTGGATGAACCTTTTGCCAGCCTGGACGCCATCACCCGACGCCAGTTGCAGCTGTGGTTGAAAGAAATCGCTTCCAGGCTGGCTCTGAGTATCATTTTGGTGACCCATGATATCTCTGAGGCCATCATCCTCTCTCACCGCGTGGTCTTGATGAAAGGCGACCCGGGACGCTTTGGCGAGGAATATATAGTTCCCGCAGGCCTTTCCGATGACAACCCCGCAATCGATGAACTGAAACGCGATATCTTTACTGCTCTGGGAATTAGGTGAATTTCCCGCAGATTACGCAGATTGATACGCAGATTTCGCAGAACCTGATAATCAAGAAATGGAAGACATTCTGAACGCAACAAATAAACCCTGTTTACTTTAGATGATCCGCGCAATCTGCGGGATCCTGAGTCTCTCAACCGTTCGGGATACGCTCATCTCGTTATCAAAAGCGTCTTTAGGGCCAGGCGCAGAAATAGCTTGTCAAAAATGCCCCGCCCGCTTTTGTGGCAGAGCCGTTTGGTTTTGATTGCAAACGGCTTATCTATATAAACAGAAGTCAATATGCACAAGGAGTGAGCAGATGGAAGATCATAACAGCCGGATCCCCAGAACCCTGCCAGTGTTGCACATGGGAAACGTGGTGATGTTTCCCTTTTTGCTGATGCCGCTGGTGGTGGCAGACGACGAAGGTAAGCTGGTGATAGATCACGCTCTGTCCAATGATAAATCGATGGCCTTTTTCCTCGATCAGGAAGGCGAAGATGCCGGCCTGCACGAGATTGGCACTGCAGTCACCATCCTCAGAATGCTTCGCAATCAGGATGGCACGATTAGCCTGCTCTTGCAGGGTACATCCAGGATTAGACTGCAGAAAGTTACTCAGCGCGAGCCCTTTATCATGGCAGACGTGGAAAGCGTCACAGAGCTGAACATAGAAGATACAGAAGTCCACGCCTATCGGACGGTAGCGCTGGAACTGCTGGAAAAGATATCCCAGGAAGGCAATCTCCTCAACCGTGAGATGATCTCCGGACTGGGAAACATCAAACAAGCCGGTAGGGTAGCGGATATCATCGCCGGCAATCTTGAGCTCCAACTTGCTGACCGCCAACGCATTCTGGAGCTCATAGACCTCAAGGCCAGATACAGGTTTCTCAATGACTGCCTGGCTGAGCTTATCAAACAGATGCGGGTGGAGAACCACATCCGCAGCAATATCCAGCTGGAAATGAACGAAGACCAGCGGCGCTATTATCTCAGAGAGCAGTTGGACGCCATTCGCCGCGAACTGGGAGAAAGCGACGAGGTGAGCAAAGAGATTCTCAAATGGCGCGAACTGATAGAGAAAAACGACCTTCCGGATGAAGTGAGAGACACCGCCCTCGAAGAGCTTGAACGCCTGGCATCCATGCAACCGGCCTCGAGCGAATATGGCGTGATCCGCAATTATCTGGATTGGATCGTCAATCTGCCCTGGAGAGTTTACAGCAAAGACCGGCTGGACCTCGTCAAGATCGATAAGGTGCTTACCAAAGATCACTACGGTCTGGAAAAGCCCAAGGAACGGGTGATTGAATACATCGCGGTCAAAAAGCTGAAAGGCAGCATCAAAGGTCCGATCCTCTGCTTCGTGGGTCCTCCCGGTACGGGCAAGACCTCGATCGGCAAATCCGTGGCCCGGGCCCTGAACCGCAAGTTTATCAGGATGTCCCTGGGCGGGATTCACGACGAAGCCGAGATCAGAGGCCACAGACGTACCTATATCGGCGCCATGCCTGGAAAGATCATCACCGAGATCAAACGCCAGGGTACCGCCAATCCCGTCTTTATGCTGGACGAGATCGATAAACTGGGCCGTGATTTCCGTGGCGATCCCGCTTCCGCGCTGCTGGAAGTGCTGGATCCCGAACAGAACAACAGCTTTACAGACAACTATCTCAACCTGCCCTTTGATCTTTCCGAAGTGATGTTTATTACCACGGCCAACTCGCTGGAAACCATCCCCGCTCCCTTGCGTGACCGCATGGAAATCATCGAGTTTACCAGCTATCTGGAGCACGACAAGATCGAGATCGCAAGGCATTATCTGATCCCTAAAGAACTGGAAGACAACGGCCTCAGCTCTTCCATCGTCAAACTGCAAAAATCCGCCCTGCAGGAACTGATCCGTTATTACGTCCGGGAATCCGGAGTGCGGAATCTGCAAAGGCGCATTGGCTCTATCTTCAGAAAGATAGCCAGAAAAGTGGCCTCAGGAGAGCAGTTGTCCCTCAGCCTCAAAGCCAGCGATATTGCCAGCTATCTGGGACCCCGCAGATACAGCCTGGAGCTGGCCAACCGCAAGCCGGAAATCGGAGTGGCGACTGGCCTCGCCTGGACCAGTTATGGCGGCGAAATCCTCTTTTGCGAGACTACCCGTATGCCTGGAAAGGGGGCAATCGTGCTCACCGGGCTCTTGGGAGAGGTAATGAAGGAATCCGCCCGCATAGCGCTCTCTCACCTCAAATCCCATCAGCAGGATTATGGCATTCCAACCAACAGCTTTGACAAGTGGGATATCCATATCCACTTCCCAGCCGGGGCAGTTCCCAAAGATGGCCCTTCGGCCGGGATTACTCTGACGACGGCGTTGGCCTCCTTGTTCACAAGCAAGCCGGTCAAACACGACATCGCCATGACCGGTGAAGTGACACTGCTTGGGAAAGTGCTCCCCATCGGCGGGCTCAAGGAAAAGATCCTGGCCGCCAAACGGGCCGGCATTCACAAACTGATCGTACCGGCGGAAAATGAGGCCGGCATGGCAGATTTCGATGCCGATATCCTGGAAGGCATGGACATCAGCTACGTGGATCAGGTCAGAGACGTCCTCAAAGCAGTTCTGATCGGGGGTTTGCACGCAAAACCAGAGCCCCGGGAACCCGTAAAGAGAAACCGGGGACCGCGTAAGACCTCAAAAAGAATGATTGAAGGCGGCACAGGCTCCTGAAGTGGAAAAGTATCCCAATATCATCATCCTCCTGAATCTGCCGCGCCTCTACATTCCCAAGGCAGAGTTCGTGTTGCGGACCTATTGCTATATCCTGAGGCTGAACCCCAAGTTTGTGTATGGAAACCACTATGAGGGCAGTCATCTCTATTATGGCTATCCCACCGAGCGCGATTATCCCATCAAAATCAACTTCAGGGACGGCACGGCCGACTTTTTTGAGCGCCGGGAGCTCTATCCGCTTGACCTGGTAGATTTTTGCCTCTATAAAAACGAGTATATTCCCTTCCTCTTTTCCAGGGGAGGAGCGATTTTCTCGCTGGACACAGATCACTGCGTCATCCACAAAGACCTGGTGGCCGGGGGCTTCTATTTTCTCACCTGCTGGAACGAGTATATCCTCAACTATCACGGGGCTCACAAAGGTCGGGTGGACTATCGCGAATCCCTGCAATACCGTTGGGATTTTACCGAAATTCCTGTGGTGGACGTCTATTGTCAGATCCTCCTGTGGGCAGTGGGGCAGTTTATTCCCGAATTCGTGAGGGAGATTTACTGGAGCGAGGATAAGGATTTTTGCGTATCGCTCTCGCACGACATAGACTATTGGAACTACTGGAATACCCGCCAGAAGTTTCAGACTCTCTTCTACAATCTGAGGACCATCCCCCGCAGGCCCCTAAACGCGCTTTGGAAGATTTTAGGGCACGGACTGCACAAAAACCTGCTGCACAATCCCTGGCGGAACGTCAAACGCATCATCCGTCAGGAAACCGACCTGGGGGTCAAATCCACCTGGTTTCTGCTGGCCAGGGATGACTTTGAAGATCAGCGCCAGAATTACTTTTCAGATCCCGTCTCCAAAGAGCAGATCATAGACCTGCTGGGGCAACAGGAAGTAGGCCTGCACGGCTCTCCCGAATCGGCCTTCGATCCCGTGGTCCTGCAAGCGGAGCTGGATAAACTGCGTGAACTGGGATTCGACCCCAAGGGTTTCCGCACCCACTATCTCCATTTCGATTATCAAAAGAGCTTCACTATCCTCGAAAATGCCGGCATACATTTCGACTCCACCTTGGGTTACTGGGAAAATATTGGTTTCCGCGCTGGAATTTCCTTTCCATTCTTCCCGTTCAACATTGCGGAAAACCGCCCTTTCAGAGTTTTGGAGATACCTTTGATCGTGATGGACACCACCCTGAGATCTCCCAAGGCCATGAATATGAGCCCTGCTCAATCACGCCGGGTGCTCTATCGCTTGATCGATCTTGCCGCCAGATATCAATCTCATCTTTCTCTGCTCTGGCATAACACCAGTTTCGATCCCGTGGATTTTCCCATGCTGGGCCGCCTCTACTGGAAGACCATCAATCATGCCGTCAAACGCAGGGCCTGGGTGACCTCTCTGAACGATGTCTATGAAGAATGGGTCAC
>JAGOIY010000020.1:0-3809 GCA_017995405.1 Candidatus Cloacimonadota bacterium | reverse complement strand
ATAACACCAGTTTCGATCCCGTGGATTTTCCCATGCTGGGCCGCCTCTACTGGAAGACCATCAATCATGCCGTCAAACGCAGGGCCTGGGTGACCTCTCTGAACGATGTCTATGAAGAATGGGTCACGATGAGCTATTAGGGGAGACGGATGATATATGTTGCCGCCGCGCGCAAGATAGCTGAATCGCACTGAGTAATATCAGGATAAAGTGAGATGATCGCAGCAGTTCCAGCGAGTATGTTTTGCCCTCTTTACGAGCTTGTTAACCAGCCCATACAACCCTATAACTCCTCTCAACTTCTCAAACTCTCAACCCTTTAGGACTTCTCATGTTAGCAAAAATCAAGACCTATCTTTGGTACGCTCTGTTAATCTTCTTTATGCTCTTATGCCTGTTCGCGCTACCGGTATATCTGTTGGGAAAATGGCTGCTGCCACCTCAACGTTATCTGAAAATGACCCTCTTCGCCAGATACTTTTGGGGACGGGTGGTGGTGCGCAGCACAGGCAGTAAAGTAAGCTTTGAAGGCCTCGAAAACATCCCCACCTCCACCACCCGGCAACACAGCGTTGACAGCGATTCCCCCTCCCTAAGGCTCTGTTACGTAGGCAACCATCAAAGCTACTTTGACATCCCCGCTTTTTTGGGGTGGAGCGGACAACCGGTGGGCTTCATTGCCAAGCAAGAGCTGTTACGGGTACCCATTCTCAGCCAGTGGATGCGGATCATCAATTGCGTGTTTATCGATCGTTCCAATCCCCGCTCCGCCATCGAATCATTTAAAGAAAGCGCCAAGGTGATCAATGCCGGCTTCCCTCAGATCATCTTTCCGGAAGGAACGCGCAGCAAGGGTGAGAACATGGGACCTTTTCATATTGGCAGCCTGAAACTGGCTTCCATGGCGGACGCCGCTATTGTGCCCTTTGCCATCAAAGGCAGCTACAGAGCTTATGAGATCGACGGACATATCCACCGCGCCCGCATCAAGATTCGCCTGCTGGAACCCATTCTCACCGATGACCCTATCTATCATGACAAGTTGGAGTTGGCAGAGCAAATCCGTTCCCGGATTGCCGCGGCACTGGAGGAGATGTGAAGATCGCGGTATGGATTCTCTTTGCCCTGCTGGCCCTCTTCCCCATTGCCATGTTTGGGCAGACCGATATCAGCTATGGTGCCAAGACTGGTTTTGCGCTGTCCCTGCATTATGGCACCAAAGCCGATCCCCAGGACCTCAAGGTCAAGCTTGCCATGCGGCCGGGAGCCTATGCTGGAGCCTGGTTGGACCTGAATATCCTGCCGAATCTGGCCCTGGGATACGAGCTGCTCTACGCTCAAAAAGGCTCCCGCATCAAGATCGATATCTTCCGGATGGAAAACGAGTTTGGGGAAATGGAAGAACTGGCCAAGCCGGCCGAGATGAACGTGAAATACTACATGGACTACATAGAAATGCCGCTGCTCTTCAAGGTGAAAGCCATAGACAGGCCCAAGTGGTCCATGAGCGTGATCACAGGTACGGCCATGGGCTTCCGGATCAATGGCGATTACGAACTGGACGGCGTTTTCTATCTGCCCGACGGGGACGAATTTGATGAGGTGGAAGTAACAGACTCCAACAATATGGAGTATGTCAATATCTTCGATTTCAGTTTTGTCTCAGGCGGGAAGTTGAGCTTTCATAACAAGATTCCCCTCTCATTCGAGTACAGAATTACCCTGGGTTGGGATTACCTGGACATACCCACCTTTGAGGGTTTTGATCCTGCCCGGCTCCGCAACCAAAGCTATCACATCGGCTTCAGCCTGCCACTCTGATTACAAGGAGATAATACCATGAACCACTTTCTCATCCTGACTTCCTCTATCTTGATAATGTTTTCGGCATCCCTGCATGCCCAGGCCCCGCTGGCTGTCTTGTATGGTAGCGGGCCTTACACGGATAACGGCATAAACAACATTGATCTGCTCACCAGCTCAGACAGGGCGGAGGAATTGATCGGATGGGACGGTTCCGCGCTGAGCTACCAGCCTATGCAGGATTGGATATTGCCGGGCTGGAAAAGCATCAGCAGCCCGCAGTCTGGATATCCCTATATCGGGTTCAGAAGCGAAGGCGATTCCAGAAGGGTGAATCCCGTTTTTTGGAATGGTACCGATGCTCCTCCCGAGGCATTTTACGCCCAACTTGCTACCGATCCTGCCGGAGATCATCTCTTTACCAATCCCGCCTTGGACCTGCTTGAACTATCTGTGAGTTTTACGGATACCAAGCTCTATTTCTCGATTAGAAACAGCTCCGGCAGCTACCCCACCAGTTCCGGAGCGATCACATTCTATTCCTACATGGCGCTGATTATCGATCCCGAGGCGGATCCCGACACCGACCCCATTGTGTTTTCCCTGATGCACACCGTCAATGTGACCGGTGTTATCGGCCCCGGTCTCTACAAGATCACCGGCTCCGGCACCAGCGACCAGATCCAGATCGGCGAGATTGATCAGAGCATCGAGGACGGGGCCCTGATCATGAGCTGCAACCTCAGTGATTTGTTGGCCGATCCGGATTTCAACGCCTGGTTTGATACTGAGTATCCCCTCATCTCCTGCGGTTCGATGACAGCCAGGATCACCCTCACCAGCGGAGTCCAGGAAGCGGATGCCAGTGACGGAGCGGAAGTGTTGCTCATGGACAGAGCTCTGCCTGTTCAGAATATCTCAGAGCCAGTTCTGAGCGCTGCCAGAGTGGATACCGGGGTGGTATCAGATATCCACTACGCTCAGGGATACGTTACTTACTTCGACGCGGATGCCAATTTCCCCCGCCTTGCCACTTTCCAGTTGGACGACGCGGATGCCGTGCCATTGTATATCCTGCCTGGACAGAGCCCTGTGTTTGAACAGAGCGTGAGCTTCTATTCTGAGATGCTGCCCTTTGATGGAGAATGGTCTGTGGCCAGATTCCGCTTCGCGCATGGTGATACTTTTGTGGAAGAAGTGGTGATCAATCAGGTGGCAAATTCCGATCCTGACACACCTGCGGCACCTCTGATCCTGCATACCTATCCGAATCCCGCAAGCGGTTTGATCAAGCTGCAGGTAACAGGAGTGGAGCGCTATGAGCTTTCCATGTATAACGTCAAAGGCCAGCGTCTGTTATCCTACTCGTCGGATCATGCCACCCAGGAGCTTGACCTGAGCGCTTTCGCGCCAGGAATCTATTTATTGAGGATCGACAGCGCCCGGGGCAGCGTAAGCAGGAGAATTGTCAAGTCCCGTTGATTCCCGCTTAGCCTCCTTTACACCACCTATGCCTCTCCTTTGCCTCTCCTTTACTTTGGCACGGGAGGAGTGCGTGGCAGGTATAGGTGAAGATAGTCTGACATACCAGAGTGGGGAAATCTGGTAGCGTCGGAGTGAGCCCCTTACTCAATACCGCTTGCCCTCTTATCCTATGTATAAAGGGAATATGTCTCTGGGAGGCCTACCTGGTCTTGAGCAGCGGTAAAAAGCTGATCACGTGGTCTTTGCCAAGCGGATTTCCGGAGCTGTCAAGCGTGTTGGCCAGGATCACCAGGCTGTGGCTGCGATAATTGCTGAGGGGTTGACTGGGCTGGAAGCTGTAACTTCTGGAGTCGCTCTTGAGGATCTGAAGCGGAATCTCTTTGTTTTGATCTGTAGCCAGCAGGCGGGCCTTCATGTTTCCAAGTGGAATGATCTCGCTAAAGTTCACAGTAATCGTGGGCAACAGATTGGAGACGCTGGTACCGTTGCGGGGTGTGGAACTCAGCACAATAGGTGCTTCC
>JAGOIY010000140.1 GCA_017995405.1 Candidatus Cloacimonadota bacterium | reverse complement strand
TGGGAGGGTTGCGCAGGTTCCGGAACGCTGGAAGCTATCGTTTCAGCATCCAGCACCTCGCTGTGTTCAAAGCGCAGCTCTTTGGCCTTGGCATATTTGGCTTCGATCATAGCTTGCTTGGCCACATCCACATCTGCCAGGATCATCTCAAAAATCTCATCCGTGCCCAGGGTCTCCTTTTCAAACAGCTCTATGGCCATTTTATCCAGGAGGTCCCGGTGCTCGGTCATGATGTCCAGAGCGCGTTTGTGAGCGGTGGCCACAAAGCCTCTGATCTCCTCATCCACCATGCGGGCCGTTTCATTGCTGTGGATATCTCTGGATACCAGTTCCTTGCCCAGATACACCTCGCCCTGATCTTTGCCCACGGTCATGGGACCGATGCGATCGCTCATGCCCCAGGTGCAGACCATCTTCTTGGCGATATCGGTCACCCGCTCCAGATCGTTTCCAGCTCCGGTAGTAAGCTCTCCAAACACTTCCTCTTCCGCGGCCCGTCCACCCAGCAGCTCCACCATCAGCTGTTCCAGATAGCCTCTGGAATAGCCCATCTTGTCGGTCTGCAGAAAATGCGTGGCCCCGGCGGAAAAGCCTCTGGGGATGATAGATACCTTGTGCACCGGCTCGGTCTTGTCCTGAAACACGCTTGCCAGTACATGCCCGATCTCGTGATAGGCAGTGAGGCGTTTATCGTCTTCGGGAATCACGCGGCTGCGTTTCTCCTTGCCGAGGATGAGCTTGTCCTTGGCCTCCTCAAAATCGATCATACCAATCTCTTTCTTGTTGGCGGAGGCGGCTATCAGGGCAGCTTCATTGACTATGTTGGCCAGATCGGCGCCACTGAATCCAGGGGTGCCTCTGGCAATCAGTTCCAGATTGACATCAGTTCCCAGTGGAACCTTGGCGGCATGGACCTTGAGGATCTCGGTGCGGCCTTTGATATCTGGCAGATCGACCGTCACCTGACGGTCAAAACGTCCCGGTCTCAGGAGCGCGGGGTCCAGGATGTCGGGACGGTTGGTAGCGGCGATGATGATCACCGCTTCGTTGGGCTCAAAGCCGTCCATCTCCACCAGCAGCTGATTGAGGGTCTGCTCACGCTCGTCATGACCTCCTCCCAATCCGGTTCCGCGATGACGGCCCACGGCATCGATCTCGTCGATAAAAGTGATGCAGGGGCTGTTTTTCTTGGCCTGTTCAAAGAGGTCTCTCACTCTGGCTGCCCCCACCCCCACAAACATCTCCACAAAGTCTGAGCCGCTGATGCTGAAAAACGGCACGCCCGCCTCTCCGGAAACCGCTTTGGCCAACAGGGTCTTACCCGTTCCCGGTCTTCCGATCAGCAGTACCCCTCTGGGTATCCTGCCGCCCAGCCTTTGAAACTTCTTGGGGTCCTTGAGAAACTCCACGATCTCCTGCAGCTCTTCTTTGGCTTCATCGACCCCCGCCACGTCCTTGAAGGTGATGCCACTCTTGCTGGCTTCGTGGAGCCGCGCCTTGCTCTTGCCAAAGCTGAAAGCCTTGGAATTCTGGTTGTTCATCCCTCTCAGGAAAAAGAGCCAGAACGCCACCAGCAGCAAAAGCGGCAACATATATTCCAGCAGCCTGCCCCAGCGGGAAGGACGGTTGGTGATCACCATCACGCCCCGCTCCACCAGGCTGTCCACCAGGGCGGGATTCTCGAAAGGCATAATGGTGTGATACTTCACTTTGTTGGTATCGGTATAAAGGATGTCGCGTTCGGTAAACTCCGCTCTGGCAATCTGCCCCAGCTTCAGTTGCGCGTTAAACTCGGTATAGCTTTTGTTTTCAATCTTTTGCCGGGAGCTGTTCCAGGTGCTGAAAAACACAAAGAGCAGGGCCAGCAGCACCAGGATAAAGGTGAAGGAAACCGGTGATCTTTTCATCACAGGTGGCATAGGCCTGCGCTCCTGAGGCTGTTCGCCAGGCTTTTTCTCTTTGTCATCCAGAGGAAAGACGGGGGGTGGGGTTTCGGAACCATCGCGACCGCGTCTCTTCACCAGCCAGATCCTGATCAGGCTGATCACGCTGATCGCGATCAGGGCATAGACAAACCACCGCATCATCACCCCAAACTCGGTAAAGGTACGCTGCACTTCTTCAGGAGGAAGCTCTGGCACAGGCTGTTGCGGCACTGGTGCCGACTCCACCCTGGGAACGCTGTCCCGGGCAGCCTGGGTTCCTGACGCAAGGCTGTCCGCCTGGGCAAAAACTGCCATCCAGGCCCATAGACAGAGCAAGGCCACAAAAAGTCTTTTCATGAATACATCTCTTCCTTGAGGATGCCGATATAGGGCAGGTTGCGATAGTGCTCGTCGTAATCGAGGCCATAGCCCACCACAAACTCGTTGCCCACCTCGAAGCCCACATAATCAAAGCTCACTTCCAGCTTGTGGGCCTGAGGTTTGTCCAACAGCACGCAGACGCGCACGCTGCTGGGTTTGTGTTTCCAGATATAGTCTTTGATATACTGCAGCGAAAGACCGCTATCCACGATATCTTCCACGATAATCACATCCCGGCCTTCGATATTGATGTCTATATCCTTGCGGATCTTGACGGCCCCGGTGCTGGTGGTGCCGCTGCCATAACTGGAGATCGCCAGAAAGTCCACCTCCATGGGAATGCTGATCGCCCTCGCCAGATCGGCCAGAAACACAAATCCACCCTTGAGGATGCCGATCAGGACGGGCACCTTGCCGTTGTAGTCCATGGAGATCTGACTGCCGATCTCGCGGATGCGGGTCTGAATCTTATATTCGTCAAAAAGGACTGCTGAAATATCGCAATTCATCTGGTTCACTCTTTCCTCCCTGAGTTTTGACGCGGCTGGCGGCCCGTTTGGGTTTTTCCACCGTGGGCTCAGCCACTATCTGTAAGAGCCGTGTACTGTTATGATCTGCCAAAGCACGCGCGTCCGCTCTCAAGCCCACCACCCAGAGGAGCTTTTCTCCGTCCTCGAGGATGGGCACCTGGTCGCGGGAGCTTTTTGGCACCTTGGCATCGATAAAAAAGTCTTTTAGTTTTTTGCTGTGGCTCATGCCCTGAGGCACAAAACGGTCGCCGTCTCTCCTGGACCTCAGGCAGAGCGGCCAGATCAGTTTGTCGGCATCCAATACCACGCTGAAATGGTCGAGCGCCTGCTCGCGCGGCAGCAGCTTGAGGTGTCTGAAACTAAAGCGATAAGCTCCATAGACCACCCGGGCGCGGTCTTCATCCACGCTCAGCTCCTCCGGAACAGGGATTTCAGCCTGGCCCATCCTCATACTGAGGATGTCATACTCCCGCTGAGCGATCACACCGTTGGGCAGATTGATCATGCTGCTGCCCTGGCCTTTCAAGAGCTCCAGCAGGTCTTCAAAGTTATGATAAAAGAAGTCTTTATGCTCGCCGCTGACACTTGTGTAGGCCAGCTTGAGCAGATAATAGAGCTCCACGCGCTGCAGCTTGCTGATCCCTTTGACGCTCAGACTGAGGTGACCGGAATCGCTCTCCAGGCTCAGCCGCTTCAGATGCGTCTGGGCCAGACCGCGAAAGTATGCGTCGGCATCGCTCAAAATCTGGCTCTGGCGGTTGAGCTTGTCCACTATGTCCGCGCTGTAACGCTCTTCCAGATGAGGCAAGAGCTCCAGCCGCAGACGGTTGCGTCTGAATGACGGGTCCTGGTTGCTGGCGTCTTCTCTCCACTTCAGCCCCTCTTCAATAAGCATATCTCTCAGCTCCGCTCTGCCAAAATCCAGCAGAGGATGCAAGACCTTGCCCTGCTTGACTTTGATCCCCGCCAGACCGTTGATGCCGGCCCCTCTCAGCATGTTCATCAGGGCCGTCTCAGCCTGGTCTTCACGCTGATGACCCAGCACCACGTAATCGAAGCGATAGAGCTCCAACAGATGAAACAGCGCTTCAAACCTCAGCTTGCGGGCCCGGTTTTCCAGGTCCGCTCCAGCTTCCAGCTTGATCTTACGCGCGATCAGCGGAACGTTCAGCCGCAGGCACAGATCTTTCACCAATGCCTCATCGGCATCACTTTGCTCACCCCTGAGCCCGTGATTCACATGACAGCAGAGCAGCGTGATGGGCAGCCTGGACCTCAGCCGCGCGAACAGACACAGCAGCCCCACCGAGTCCGATCCTCCAGACACGGCCAGCAGCAGCTTGCTTCCACTTGCAAACAAGCTCTTGTCCACTATGTACTTGTGCAGTTTGTCCAGGCCTTTTTCCAGGGCGCGCATCGCTGCTCCATTGTGATATTTTTAGAGAAAGTAAGCTTTTTGGAGGGGGGAGGATTGTCAAGGGGAAA
>JAGOIY010000139.1 GCA_017995405.1 Candidatus Cloacimonadota bacterium | reverse complement strand
GTCCAGGGTGCTCAGTTCCTCAGCCAACCTGGGGCTGATGCTTTTTTGAATCTTTTGCAGGCGCGGACCTGAGGGCACCGTGGTCTTGGCCTCGCAGTCAAAGACCAAAGTGGTGGCCAGCAGCATTGTGCAGAATATCAGGAGTTTGCTCATCCTTTCTCCCAGGTGACATGTTTGCCAGGGGCTGGAGTGAGTTCATGTCCAGCGGGAATCACCTGCCTGTTCAGGGTCCTTGGGTTGGAATATATCAAGGTTTTTGAGTATCATTAATACCCTCATCCCTCCTGGTCGGTTCGCGTTTCAACTTCTCCAACCCTGCTCGCAGATCATGGTTGTAGCTGAACGCCTTCACCCGATAAAAAGACCTTGAGACAGCAGGAATGATCAGCACCTGGGGCTCATAGACGGTCAGCAGAGGTTCATCCGGCCACTGCAGAGGATCAGGGCTCGCAAAGACGCGATAGCCATAATAACCTGGTAAAACCGGCCAGGATAGCCTCAAGCCGCTCGCTACTGACTGGATGCTGATCTGTGGGGCTGCCAGGCTGAGAGGTTCCGCCTGGTCCACCACAAAAGCGGTGAGCGGGATACTGCTGCTCAGGGTTCCGGTTCCAGATGGCGCGAGGGGATCGTAGACGGTGCTGTCGCTCTGGATATAGCGGCTACGGTTTGGAAAAGCGGTGTCGTTATTGTAAAAGAAGTGATTGCTGTTGCTGTAATAAACTGAATCCATGGGACGGTGGCAGCGCAGGGCCAGATTGGCACCTGTAAATAGGAAGGGATTGTCCAGCGGGATGATGATAGTGTTTGCCCCCAACGGGAAATCGATGCTGCCATCGAAGACGAGGCTGTAGCGGGAAGGTTCCAGCCAGCCGGCACTCAGATCGGCCGTTTCGGTATTGGCCATCCAGATCCTGAGCGGCTGGCCCGTGAGGTTTTGAGTGAAGTTGTTCACATAGATCACGCTATGCACCAGCCCGGCACTCATTTGCAGCTCTGAGCTCAGATAGATGGTCTCGGAGACGCTGTTTTTCCAATAGAAATTGAAGGGCAGAGAGTTCGAGCTGGATGCCGTATCCGCGTCCCCAATGCCTGGAATGAAGGTGGCAGGGGGATAAACCACGCTGGAGGTAGTGGCGGAGTCGTTGTTCTGATATCCGTCTCCGTCCGTGCTGACGCTGGCCCGGAGCGTAAAGCTTCCTGAGGAGGGAAGGGTCCAACTGAGGCTGTATTCCTCCTCCTCACCCGGTGCCAGAGGATCCGTAACCAGCAGGCTGGCAAGCTGTTGCCGCCTTTCATCCAGCCACAGGCTTATAGTGAAGCCAGTGACTAGGCTGAGGCCATAGTTCTTCACCCGCACGGTGTGCTCCAGGCTCTCGCCTTGCAATCCATAGCCCGGTCCGTTCACCGCCAGGGCTGCCAGGTCCGTCTGGGCCTGGGGCTCGATGCTCAGGTCGTCCAGATAGATACCGCGATATGTACCTCCCATGCCGTGCTTGAAGACGAGGTAAGCGTTTGTCCCGCTGTAGGATGCCAAAGTCAGTTCGTAGAGGGTGTGGGTATTGGTGAGCGTGATGGTGCTCAGAGGCTCAAAGATTCCATCCGGAGACACTTGCGTTCCCAGCAGCAGAGGATAGCCGTTGGATCCCGAGCGGGCGTAAAAGCTGATCCGGCATTGCCCGATGGGGACCAAAAGCTGGGGACTCACCAGTCTCAGATCGGCTGAGGCATCGGTGCTGTTGTAAAAATATACGCTGTTGGGCTGGCTGACTGACGAGCCGGTATTGGTCCTGATACTGGCCCCGGTGGAGGAGCTGTTTACCACATCCGTCCAGCCCAGCGGCAGATCAGGAAAGAGCACCCCATCAAAGTTTTGCGTATGAGGCAGGACGCCTATCCTGGCATCCACGTGGGTGAAGCTCCAGACGGGACAGTCGTTGGCAGAGCCACCCGGTCCGTAGGGCAGCACTTTCCAGTAGTAGGTGGTGTCAAAGCTAAGGTTGGCAGGAAGATAGGATGTCAAGCTTCCCAGGTCCTGGCCATTAACGATATTGGAGGGGGGATTATTGGTGCCCAGCCAGAGTTTGTAGCCCGTGGGTCCTCCGCCTCCGCTTTGCCAGCTGAGGCCAGCACTCCAGTTGGCTACGGTGCTGCCCTGGGCTGGAGCCGTCAGAGTAGCTGGAAAGGGAACCTTGCCCAGCCGGAAGCTGTCCACGTAGATGTTATAACCGCCTGCGCTTACAGCCCTCAGGATGGCATAGTGATCTCCGGTTCCGCTGATAGGGAAGCTGAAGAAATACTGCTTCCAGCCAGGCGCGCTCTCCACCGGACTCTGTTGTCTGGCCCGGTGGATGGTACCCAATAAGGTGGGAGAGCCACTCAGACTGCGCTGGTATTCAGATAGATTTCCACCTTGTCCAGAGCCGTGCTCAGGTTGCCATCGCGATACATCCAGAATGATACTTGATATGCATAGTCATCGGGATCGCTGACAACTACCCTGGGAGAAACGAGCAGAGCGGAACTGCCGGCCGGAGAAGTGTCGCTGTTAAACTTGATAAATCCCGCCCCATATTGAGGACTACAGTTAGGATTGGTACCGCTGGTGACACGGGAAAAGGTGTAGCTGCCGCTTTGGGCTACGGAAGTCCATCCGTCTGGAGGGAAGACCGTTACGTCGAAGTTTTGCACATAAGGGTTGGGCTCGAAGTTGATCCAGGGCATGCCTTTGCGGAAGCTCATCGTGGTTCCGGAGGAGGAACCGATCTCACAGAGATAGAGGTTTCCTGCCGAGCCGTCCTGTAAGAACGGGCTGGGATTGGTGCCACTGTAGATGGCTACTCTTCCGGTTTCGCTACTGAAATTGGCAGAACTAAGCGTGCCGTTGCTGGTGGTCGTGCCACCCGGCCGATAAATATACAGCTCGTCCGGAGGGCCGTCCGCGTTGCCGTTTCCGCAGGAGGTGTCGATGCGATAGACCAGCAAGCCGCTGTTTGGAATGGAGCTCTCGAAGGTGCCGGTCTTTTTACGGAATTCCACCACATAATACTGGTTGGGGTGGTTGGAATTGATGCGATAGCATTGTCCGGTGGAGGAAGTGATGGGGTTCAGGGTATAGGCCTGATCGGCAGTGATGACAGGGATGCTGGGGATCCAATCGCCATATTTCCACTTCATGAAGGCGGTCATGTGCTGGGGTGGATTTTTGTCCGTCTCCATAATGTCCCAGCTTCCAGCCGGGTCGATGCCGTTATCGGTATAGTGATAGAGGTCCGGAGCACCCAGAGTGTGGAAAAACTCATGGCAGATCACCCCCACTCCTCTGCTGGCCAGGAAGGTCTGAAGCTGGAAGTTGAAATCATACACCCGTTTGCCGTTGATATACACATAGCGGTCATAGAGACTCCAGCGATGGGGCCAAAGCAGGCTGCTCCAAGCTCCGGCCGCGCCTTTGACGATAAAGACCACGTTGTCCACCCGGCCGTCGTTGTCGGAATCGATCGTGAGGCTGGCAGGGATGGAAGGTCCCACCGCGGCACAGGCATTCTGGAGCAGGGTAAACTCCCGGTCCCGCCTCTGGTCATCACCGTTGTAGCCTCCCGGATTGGAGGTGGAATAGGGCTGAAAATATGAGCGGGGATGGCTGTCCTGCCAGGAGACCACATAACCATTGACCGGCGCCGGATAGAAATGCGTGTTCACCGTGAGCTGGTTGTAACTGGCCTCCAGGTAATAGTTTTTCTGGCTGTTGGTGCTGGTATTGAACCAGCCGTCATAGATGCTGTTGGATTGGCCAAACTCGGCTTCATCCGAAAAGCGGATATAGATCACAAGGTTGTTGATGGTGCCGGTGGTGGGAGCGTCTCTACCCTCAGGCATCCAGAAAGCCGTCTTGCGCCGCTCTTTGTAGAGCCGGGGACTGATATTGGCCCCAGGCTTGAGGCCATGGGCAGCAGGATCTGCCTGGCCCACAATCAGTTCACTGGGTTTGACCGCTTCGCCATCGGGTTCCGCGTAGCAATACCAGCCTGTGTCTGAAGGAATAATCGTGAAACCGGATTCGTCGTGCAGCCAATTGTGATATTCATCACCGCTGGCCAGCAAATCCAATTCGCTGCCATCCGGTTGGACCACTCTTATGGGCAGTTTGTTCACGTAAGAAGCCTGGCCCAGGCCAAGGATCATGATCAGCAATGTCATCAGGGACAAGCGCTTAAAGTAGCTAGTAGCAATCACGCGGACTCCTCGCTAAGGGGATTTTCCTTTTGAAAACAGGCTCAGGAAAGCGGGGGTTGACGTCAACCATTTTCTGGAACTGCCCGCAAAATGCTTCAATCTCCAGCTGGAGTGGGG
>JAGOIY010000138.1 GCA_017995405.1 Candidatus Cloacimonadota bacterium | reverse complement strand
GATAAACAAGGCTGGCAGGCCAACACCCGCAAGCTGGAAGCCAGTGGCGTGATGGGTATTGAATACAGTCTTTCCTGTCCCCAGGGAGGAGATGGCACCCATGGCGACATCGTGTCTCAGGATGCCGCTCTTACTGCTAAAATCGTGGATTGGGTGATGGAGATTTCCCATCCCGATATCCCCAAGCTCTTCAAGCTCACTGGAGCCGTAACTGCCATCTATCCAATCGTCAAGGCCATTCGGGACGTCCTGGACCGCTATCCCGGCAAGAAGGCCGGCATCACTCTGGCAAACACCTTTCCCACTCTGGCCTTCCGGGATAAGTACCCATCTGACAGGCCAGACACGGCTCTCTGGGATGAAGCTATGATCGTGGGCATGAGCGGAGAAGGCGTGCTGCCCATCAGCTATCTCACCATCGCCAGGGCCGCCAAACTGGGAGTGTCCATCAGTGGAAACGGAGGCCCCATGGACTATCTGGGCGCTGCCAATTTCCTGGCTTTGGGAGCCGAGACGGTGCAGTTCTGCAGCATTGCCGAAAAGTATGGCGTTGAGATCATCGACGAGCTGCGCAGCGGCCTCAGTCATTATATGCAACTTAAAGGCATAAAAAGCGTCAAAGAGCTGATCGGCATCGCGCAACCCGATCCCATCACAGACTTTATGGACCTGGCCCCCTCCCACACCATTTCAACCCTGGACAAAGACCTCTGCGTAAACTGCGGAAACTGCACCCGTTGCCCCTATCTGGCTATCACGCTTGACGATGACAGATATCCCGTGATCGACAGGGACAAGTGCGTGGGCTGCTCGCTGTGTGTGAAAAAGTGCTTCACAGGGGCTCTGAGCATGGGACCCCGTCCCCAGGCCAATTAGCTGATGAAAGCCAAGCATAAGGTTCTGGTCCTCTGCACGGGAAATTCCTGCCGCAGCATCATCGCGGAAGCTTTGATCAACCACCTTAAGGGCGATACCTGGCAGGCCTGGTCCGCGGGAGTTTCACCCTCCAGAGTCCATCCTCGCAGCATCAAGGCCTTGCGGGAATTAGGAATAGACCCTTCCAGCCTGCGCTCCAAAAGCGTGGAGGAATTCCTTGACAGAGACGATCTCGATCTGGTGATCACTGTCTGTGATCATGCCCGCGAGGTCTGTCCCGTATTCTTAAGGCCTGTAAAACAGATACATATAGGCATCGCTGACCCCACTGCCCAGGTCTGGCTTTCCGAGGAAGGCAGTGACGAGGCCTTCCGGAAGTGCCGCGAAACTATCAAACGCAAAATTGTGGACCAGCTGGACAGCCTGATCTGATCTGAAAAGATCAACCAAGCCCTGAGCGGATCAGCCCTTTCTGGCTGTTTTGATCACCCGGTTGGCCGCAATCTTCCCCGTCAGGATTGCCATCGGCACTCCGGCAGGACTGTAAGCCCACTGTCCTGCCTGATACACTGAAGGCAGGGGTGTCAACACGGCCCGGGCGGCATTCTGGATCTGATTGACCACCGGCATCTGAGCCTGAAACTCCCATCCCACGATCGCTCCCTCAGAACTGCCCACCCGCTTTTGAATGCTGAGCGGCGAATATGACCAGCGCTTCAGCACCTTGTCTTTCAGCATGGGATACACCGATTCCGCCAGCACTTTGATCACCCGGTCCTCGATCAGGGTGACAAACTCATCCAGCCAGCCAGCTACTTCCACAGCCCGGAAGAGCTCATACTCTGCCAGAAAACTCACAATGACTCCGGTTTTACCGGGTGGGGCCGCATCAGGATCTTTGAGCACCGGAATCGATATCTCGAAGGTGTTCAGGGAGATGAACTTATCCAGCCAGGCCAGCAGCTCCGGCTTGCTCTTCGCTCCAAAACTATGCAGCAGGTCCTGCAGTTCCTTGCGGTGAGTTTCACCCAGCCCCTGACGTGAGGAAGTATAGAAGAAGTGGCCATTGGCAACCGCGGCAAAGCTTTGAGGAGCTTCATCCACCTGAAGGAAGATAGTGAAGACTGAATCCGTGCCCCGGTTTTGCAGCATTCTGGTCTTGACGGTCCCAATCCTGGTTTGGAGCCTGGCTGTCAGTCCTCGGGTATCCGCTATGCGGTAGAGAGTTTTCAGGTCTGCAGCCCAGATCAGCTTTCTATAGCTGTAGTCTTCTTTTAGATGATCGCTTAGGGTTTGGTTGCCCACCGCCACACGCGTTACAGTGGTCGCAGTTCTGATCTCTCCACCCAGCGCCAGAATCTTGTCCCGGAGGGCCTCTGCGAGTTTGCTCACTCCGCCTTTTGGATAGAAATAATCCAGGTACAGAGAGAAATAGCTCATAGCAAAAAAGGTGGGGGTGCCCTTGAAAAAGTGCTGAGAGATGATGTTTCGGAGGGAATCATCGCTGAGTGCGGAGCGCAGGAAGTCCTCAACTGGATAGGTCATACGGTTGATTTTGCCGATGGTGAGCAGGAATCTTGGCAGCCAGGGCAACAGCTTCTTGAAGATGAACTCCCGGTCATGAACCAGGTCTTTGAAAAGCGGATTCTCTACGCCATAGAGGACGTCCATATCCTTCATGATCTTACGGATAGTTTCGATCAACGCATCGATCTCAGCGGCACTGGCAGGATATAGGTGCTTGAGCAGGTCCCTGTATCTGGTCAGGCTTGCAATGCTGTCGATAGCCAGGATTTGATCTTCAATGCCCAGTGAAACAGGGCTTTTCACCACTTCCAGCTTGATTTGCAGTTCAGCCAGCATGGGGAGAATAATCCCCGCGGATTCCAAGGCCCTCACTCCCGCGTCAAACAGGAAACCATCGCTTGAAAAGGAACTTACCAAGCCACCCAGTTCGGCGTTCTTTTCGATCAGCAGCACCTTTTGCCCGGCCCGGGCCAGATAAGCGGTGGCGGTCAATCCAGCCATACCACCGCCCACGACTATAGTATCGTAACTATGTTTATTCATATGTTGTTAGATTTCTTGCTCCGGGTTGTTCAGCAGGCCACTCATGGCCAGGGTAATGTCCCAAAGCTGCCCGGCCACGTCTCTATCCAGAGCGGGAGGGGCTGGATCCTCCATAGTGCTGAGATTAAAGAACTTACCGCTCACACCATCCACTTCTTTGGAAACCCCCAGATAGTAGAGAGCTTCGGCAGACACGAGGGGAGATTTCAGGGTCCGGTCAAAGCAGTGCTTTTTAAACCAGCGGTAGAGCGCTCCGTTTTCCTGGCCCGTTTCGGTCTTTACGGCCCCGGGGTGCATGGTGTTGATGCTCACTCCGCTGTTCCGAAATTGCTCCTTAAAACATATCATGGCCAGCAGTTGCGCCAGTTTCGCGGAACCATAGCTGCCCAGCCCACTGTATCTGCGCTTTTCCCAGTTCAGATCGTCCAGCCTCAAGCCCCAGGCGGCAAAGCGATGCCCTTCCGAGCCCACCATGATGATCCGGGCCCGGTCTTGAGCTCTGAGCTTGTCCATCAGTCGGTAATTGAGGATGAACGAGGCCAGATAATGCACCACCCAGACCTTCTCGAGGCCGTCGGAGGTGATTTCCCGCCTGGTGAGATACACGCCCGCGTTGTGGATAAGTACATCGATGGGGGATTCCAGGCGGGCCAGCTCATCCGCTACCCGGTGGATATCGCTCAGCTTGCTCAGGTCGGCGATCAGAAACTCACACTCTGTCCCAAATTCGTTCTGGATTTCCTTTTGCAAGCGCTGGGACTTCGCCAGATTCCGATTGACGCATAAGAGTTTAGCCCCACGGGAAGCATATTTCCGGGCCGCGGCATAGCCAATCCCCGAAGTAGCTCCTGTGATCACCACCAACCTGCCCTGGCAGTCGTCACGGCAGAGTTTGGAGTCCCTGAGGTTGTTGCGGACCATCGCGAAGATGTTGGACCACTTATACTGGCGGATGTATTGTCTGGTTTTATTATTCACGGCGCTGGCTCATCCGAATTTCTTGGCCAGAAATCTGCGGTACATCTTGTTGAAGTGAGGGATGTTGTTAAAGATATCGCCCCACAGATCGTAATAATCCCGCTGCTCTTTGATGAGACCGTCCTCGCTCAACACCAGTTTGGTGGCCCCATAAATGGGAGTATTGGGGTATTTTTTAAACATCATGGTCATGACCCAGTCAAACAGGATCACATTGTCAGTTTGGGAGATGGCCAGAATCTCCATCTTGAGCTGGCGGGTCCGACGGGTCAGCCGTTTGCACATGGCGATGAAGTTACCAATGCCTTCGATGCGCTGGATGGTGTCCTGAAACACGATATTCCGATGGTAATAGGGAAAGATGTGAGACCAGTCCGGCTTTCCCTCGCGGTTATAAGTCCGGGACCACAGTTCCCTGATCGTGTTTGGGTCTAAAACCAATCTTTCGTTC
>JAGOIY010000137.1:1847-4411 GCA_017995405.1 Candidatus Cloacimonadota bacterium | reverse complement strand
GATTTCCGCTTGACAAGAATTTATCTCTTAAAAGGCTTACGCGCAGGAGTTTTTGTATATGATCGAAGTAATAGACCAGAAGTGTATAGGCTGCCGGGCCTGTATCAAAGCCTGTGCCTATGACGCTATCAGAGTGATAGATAAGCTTGCCGTAATCGATATGGACAAATGTGTCCTGTGCGGGGCCTGCGTTACGGCCTGTCCTGTGGATGCCATCGTGATGCGCAAAAAGAGCTCCATTCAGGTGGACAAAGATGACTATCAGGGCATTTGGGTGTTCGCGGAACAGCGGGAAGGCATCCTGGCCCCCGTGACTCTTGAGCTTCTGGGCAAGGGCCGCGAGCTGTCTGATGAAATGGGCACGGAGTTGAGTGCCGTTCTGCTGGGCAGCGATATCGAAGCCCTCACTTCGGAACTGATCGCTTTTGGAGCGGACCAGGTGATCGTGGTCGATGACCCTGAGCTCAGACACTTTAGAGACGAACGTTACACCAAAGCTCTCAGCGAGCTTGCCATGAAATATAAACCCGCTGTCATCCTGGCAGGGGCCACCGTGACTGGCCGCTCCTTCATCCCCAGGGTGGCGATCGAGCTCAGAACTGGCCTCACGGCAGACTGCACCGGCCTGGAATACGATGCTGAAAATGCCAACCTGCTGCAGACCCGTCCCGCTTTTGGCGGCAACATCATGGCTACGATCGTGACGGCCAATCACAGGCCTCAGATGGCCACGGTCCGGCATAAAGTGATGAATCCCATCGCCAGAGACGAATCCCGCAGCGGAATCGTGATCCGGGAGCAGATCGTGTTTGATTTTGACGACGAAGAGAGCGTTTGGCTGGGTTTTGAAAAAGAGAAAACCACTCTGGTCAACATTACCGAGGCCAATCTGATCGTTTCGGGCGGCCGGGGAATAAAAGAAGCCAAAAACTTTGCCTTGGTAGAAGAGCTGGCGGAAGCCCTCGATGGCGCTGTGGGAGCTTCCCGAGCGGCTGTGGACGCGGAATGGATAGCGTACGCCCATCAGGTGGGGCAGACCGGAAAGACTGTGAAGCCAAATATTTACATCGCGGTGGGGATTTCAGGGGCCATTCAACACCTGGCCGGAATGTCCTCAGCGGATTATGTGATCGCTATCAACAAAGATCCAGACGCGCCGATCTTTAAAGCGGCCGATCTGGGCATTGTTGGTGACCTCTTTGAGATACTGCCAAAACTTACAAAAAGGGTGAAAGAACTGAGATCATGATCATCACGCCTTCGGTCAGTGTCATCAGTCCTGATCGAGTGGAACGAAATGTGGCTTTGCGTCTGAGGGCCAGTGGGTCTGAGCACTCCGAACCGCTCGTAGTGCCAGGGGCCATCGCTTATGTGCCGCTGATCAATTCCCACGATCATCTGGTGGGCAATTGGGTACCCCGGGCAGGAGACAAACGGCCTTATCCCAATTCTCATATCTGGGTGGAAGATATGAAAGAATCTTTCAGCTTCCACGAACGCAACAACTTCTGGGCCAACGACGGATCCTTCAAACTCTGTGAGGGCGGGGCACTCCACATGGCTTTGCTGGGCAGCTACAAAAATCTCTTTTCCGGCTGCGGAACCGTTCAGGACCACGCTCCGGTGCAGGATTCCTGCTATTACAACAGCTTCCCCGTCAATGTGATCAGCGCGTTTCGCCAATGCCACTCCATTACGCTGGGCAACTGGTGGGGCGGAAAGACAGCCTCGGAAGAGATGCACCTTTCACACGGTAAGCTGCCCTTCGTGATCCATCTGGCCGAGGGAGTGGACGATCTCACAGCGCGCGAATTCAGCAAGCTCGAAAAGCAAGGTCTTCTCAAGGATAATACACTGATGATCCACGGGATAGCCCTGTCTGAAGCCGAGTTGGAAAGGATCGCCGCGACTGGAGCTTCCGTTTGCTGGTGTCCCAGCAGCAATTATTACCTGATCGGCGAGACTCTCAAGATCGACCTGGCCCTCAAACATGGCGTCAATGTGGTGATAGGCACCGATTCCACCATGAGCGGAGGCGTCAATCTGATCGCGGAATTTGACGTGATCCATCAAAAACATCCGGGGTTGCCGCTCAATCTGCTTTACCGGATGGTGACCGAAAACGCGGTCAGGGCCCTCAAACTGCCAGCCAGATATGGGAATCTCGATCCCGAGAATTGTGAAAACCTGTTGCTAGTGGACGGAGTGGACCAGGATCCCTTTGAAAACCTGTTGATCATGGAAGCCGCTTCGATTCAACTGATGGTTGTGGACGGCATCGCCCGCTTCGGAGATCTGGAATGGATGGAACGCCTTAAACTGGAAGAAGATAAATATACCACCTTCAGAACCGGCAACAAAGAGAAATTCGTGCTGGGCGACCCCATGGAACTCAATGATGAGGTGGACGCGGCGCTGGGCTATCATAAAGACTTTCCATATCTGCCGTTCTAATTGAGAATTGAGAATTGAGAATTGTTTCTCCCTGGCGCAGCCATCTCACCTATGATGTATCTCACCCCATGTGGACATTAGCATCCAGCTCTGTAACTCAAACATCTCTG
>JAGOIY010000137.1:0-1747 GCA_017995405.1 Candidatus Cloacimonadota bacterium | reverse complement strand
TTATGCGTTACGCGTTATGCGACCCCCATGTGGACACCAGAATTCATCCTCTGTTCCTCAATAATCTCTGTCTCTCTGTCCCTCTGTTTTAAAAGACCCTTATGTTAAAAGTTAACGAAATCTTCTACAGCCTGCAGGGTGAATCCACTTTCGCCGGCAAGCCATGTATCTTTATCCGTCTCAGCGGCTGCAACTTGAGCTGCTCCTACTGCGATACCCGTTACGCGCTCGATGAGGGCTACGAAATGGAAGTGGGGGAGATTCTGGCCAAAGTGGAATCCTATCCTTGCGAACTAGTGGAAATCACAGGTGGCGAACCACTCTGCCAACCGGAATCGATCAAGCTGATGGACAAGCTCTTAGCTCAGAATTACAATGTGCTGCTTGAGACCAACGGCTCTATTGATCTGGCCGACGTGCCAGACGAAGTGATCAAGATTGTGGACGTAAAACTGCCTGGCAGTGGATGCTGGGGTAGTTTCTTTAGGGATAATCTGGACTTTCTGGAATGCTGGGACGAGCTGAAGTTCGTGATTTCAGACCGGGAAGACTATGTGGCCGCGGTGGGATTTCTGGACGAACATGATCTTTGGGAACATGAAGTCTTGTTTTCGCCCGTGACCGATAGGTTGGCTCCTTCTCTGCTGGCGGAATGGATTCTGAAGGACGCGCTGCAGGTCAGACTGCAGTTACAACTGCATAAGCTACTGGATATTAAGTAACAAGATAGCTCCGGCGATCAGGGTCGTGGCAATCAGCGGATCGATCCAGCTAAATCTGTAGGTAACCAGGCGACTGCTCTTGATGCCGTTTCGGAAGCCTCTCAGTTCCAACGCGATAGCGCGAGTTTCACTCCCTTGCAGGAGCTCGCTCACCAATCTCAGCGCGATGATCCCATAGAGCCTGATCCTCTGCTTCACGTGCAATGAACGCAACGCTATGCCCCGTTTGCGGATAAGCAGATTCACGTCTCTGAGCATAGTGGCTATCCCTGGCAGTAAATGAACAGCGTAAGATACCATGAATCCCACCTCTTCGGGAAGTCTGAGCGTCCTGAAAGCGGCGTCGAAATCCATGGGAGTGAGCCGTATTAAAAGCTTGGCGGCCAACAGGATGACTGTGATCCGCAAGCTCAGCGCGATACCCAGGGCCAGACCTTGAGTATAAAGGACAAAGCTACCCAGTCCGCAAAGCTCAGTTCCCTTTCTGACTGCCAAAAGCTGGATCAATAGGATCATCATAATCAGAGGAAGGACGCGCAACAAAGATCTGCCCAATGTCATGGGAGTCAATATCTTGCCTATCAGAAGCAGGGCCGTGCAGAGGAGCAACAGCACTGCCAGCATGGCCGGCTTGACGGATACTATGGCCAACCCGCTGAACCACAGCGCGATAAATATCTGGGTCAGGGGATGCGGTCGGGGCATTATTCCAGCTCCCACAGGATGCCGTCCCGGAGCTCAAGATGTATGTGGGGCAAGTCGTTATAAGCTTCCGGAGTATGGGTCACAATCAGCATTCCCACTCCCTCACTCAGTTTTTCGGCACAGACTTGCAGGAAGCTGGTTGCCCTGGCGCCATCAAGCCCGGACATAGGCTCATCCAAGAGCCAATAATGGCTTTTGGTCCGGAGGAGGGGCATCAATACGGTGGCCCTGCTTTCACCCGTGGAGAGCTGATGATAGGGTAAATCCAGCATCGCTGGTTCCAGATTGAAACGTGCGGCCGCATCAGACCAGGAAATCGA
>JAGOIY010000136.1 GCA_017995405.1 Candidatus Cloacimonadota bacterium | reverse complement strand
AGATAGTCTTTATAGAGCTTGGTGATGGAGGGATTGTTGTGGGACTCACGATGCGTCATGCCTTCGTCCTCTTTGTAGAGGCCTTTGGCGCGGGCTACTCTGACGCGGTTGGTGGAGCGGTAGGGCTGTCCACCCCCACCCACACAGCCACCCCGGCAGGCCATTACTTCCACAAAGTGGTAAGGTGGTTCATCGCCTTTGGCCTTGGCGGACCTGATCTCTTCCATGAGCTTGTTGACGTTGCCAAGTCCGGAAGCCACTCCAATGCGGACTTCTGTGCCGAGAATATTGATTTTGCCTTTCTTGATGCCCAGGCCACCGCGCACGAATTCGATCCTGGGATCGGGAAGTTCTGTGCCGGTAGCCAGATAGTAGGCGGTTCTGAGCGCCGCTTCCATCACTCCGCCTGTCGCTCCAAAAATTGTCCCGGCGCCGCTGTATTCTCCCAGAGGATTATCCGCTTGGCCATCAGGCAATTTGGCCAGGTCAATGCCGCGGGTTTTGAGCATGCGGGCCAGTTCTCGGGTGGTGATGGTGAGGTCCACGTCCTTGTGGCCACTGGCATACATATCTTCCATGCGCTCGATCTCATATTTCTTGGCGGTGCAAGGCATTACCGATACCAGAAAGATCTTGGTTGGATCGATCTTCATCTTTTCGGCCCAATAGGTCTTCACCATCGTGCCCACCATCTGATGAGGGGATTTGGAGGAGGAGAAATGCGGGATCAAATCGGCATGGAACTTCTCCAGATAATCCACCCAGGAGGGACAGCAAGTGGTGATCAGCGGAAAGTGATCAGGATGCTTGGTGAAGATTTCCACAAACTCGGATGCCTCTTCCATGATGGTGAGGTCGGCACCGAAATTGGTGTCAAACACATAGTGGAAGCCCATCTCCCGCAAGGCGGTATACATCTTGCCCACCACGTTGGTGCCGGGCTTATAACCAAATTCTTCGCCCAAAGCCACCCGCACGGCAGGAGCTTCCTGGGCCACCAGCACCATGTCCGGATCGTCCAAAGCCTTCCACACGGGATCGGAATCATCCACTTCATAGATCGCGGCTACGGGACAGTGGGCCGAGCACTGACCACACTTCACGCATTCGCTCTCTTCCAGGGGGCGATTGAAGGTGGGGCCCACATAGGTGTTGAAGCCGCGTTCGGAGCTCTCCAAAGCATGGACGTCCTGGATTTCGCAGCACACGTAAGTGCAGCGTCCGCAGTTAATACAGTAGGAAGGATCGAGGGTGATGGAAGGAGAGGATTCGTCGCGGCCCTTGTATTTGCGGCGCACTTTCTTGAGATTCATATGGCGGATAGCCAGTTCCTGGGCCAGGTCCTGCAGCTCGCAGCGACCGTTTTTGACGCATTCGGGACAGTTGTTGGGATGGTTGGAGAGGATGATCTCCAGAGCGTCACGCCTCAGGTCCAGCAGCTTCTTGCCGGTGGTCTTGATCTGCATGCCCTCTTCGCAGGGAGTGGAGCAGGCCCTCAAAGCCCGTCCGTTGATCTCTACCATGCAGACTCCGCAGTTGCCAAAAGCCGGCAGGTCTTCATGATAACAGAGGTGCGGAACAGGATAGCCAGCCTTGGCGCAGGCGTGTAAAACCTTGGTGTCTTTGGCCACGGAGGTGGCCTTGCCGTTAATATGGACAGTGATCATTGTCTCTCCTCATGGGGATGTTTTGATGAAAAAACTCCTGTCTATAAACTGCTTTTTCTGTCAAGCACAGAATCCAGACAGGTTTGGGAGACTCAGCCCTAAAAAAAGAGCCCCCAATCTGCAGGACCGGGGACCCTGTATGAAATCAGGAGAAAAATCGGCTTACTTGGAGAGCGTCGCCTTCTGGGTGTACACTTTGTTGTTGGCCTGCATGCGGATCAGATAGAATCCGGTGGGCAGGTCACCGCTGTTCCACACGAAGTTGTAGGTTCCCGCGTCTCTGTTACCAAGGACGTTGCTGTGCACCATCTGTCCACGGGAATTGTAAATCTTGAAGCTCACGTCGGCCGTCTTGTCCAGGCTGAACGAGATATTGAGGCTGGGGTTGAAAGGATTGGGATACAGCTTGTTGATACCATTGATCACAGCGGGTTGGGGTGCCGAGCTGCCGGAATCTTCAGATACGGTGGCCATCACAGGACCGTGATACTGGTGATCTCCGTTGAGATCGATGCTTTGCAGCCAGTAATACCAGATTCCGGGGGTGACTTCGCTGTCTGTGTAGCTGTAAGAAACCTGGGTAGTGGTGTTGGTGGCCTCGACGAGGGGGCTAACCTGCAAAGCAGTGGTCAGATCGTTGTGGTTGTTGCGCAGCACAATATAGCCCATCACGTCTGTCTCGGACTGGGTGATCCAGTGCAATTGCACGAAGTACTGCGAAGTAATGGTGGCCGAGAAGCTGGAAAGCTCGATCGGCAGAGTCGGGTTGCCATCCACCCATTGCGGAGTGGGTTGCACTGAGGTCCCGTTTCTGAGGGTGCCGTCGAAGTTGTTGGCGCTGTCATAAGCCGTAGTGCCGGCACTTTCATCCAGCATCCAGTAACCCACCAGGTTGGCGTCAAAGGGAGGGCTGAGCGGCACGTCATAATTGGCCAGAATCTCGCCATCGCTGCGGATGTCGTTCCAAACGCGCACATCGTCAATTGCACCCCAGAAGGCGATCTGTCTGCCAGGACGGAGGTCACCGATACACATGGAGTTGTTCCAGACGTATTGGGTCCCCGCGGAAGCAGACGCGACCGGCATGCCGTTCACGTAAAGCCTCACAGTGCCTGATCGGGTTGCCGATACAGCGATGTGATACCAGGTGTCAATTGTCATCCCGGCAATGGTGTATGTGATCTGAGCTTTGTTGCCGTTAAAAGTTCTTACCAAAATCTGATTTCCCCTTAGAGACACCCACAGGGGTTTGTCGTTAACGGAGGAAGAAGCAATGATCGTCCTGCCATAAGTGGCCAGTTCTCCGCTTCCCACCGCAACCGTTTTAGTGTTGATCCATGCTTCCACCGTGTATGTCGTCGTGATTTGAGATTGCATGTTGCCAATTGCTACACAGTCATTCACACCGTCAAAAAACAACGCGTTGTTTTGGCCCCAAACCAGGGAACCCAGTGACAACATTGCCAACACAAATAAAACAAACAATCCGCGTTTCATGATATCCTCCTTGATGTCGTTCACGCTATTTTCGATACTTACAGGCGCACTTACACCTGATGCGCCGTTTATATGGCAGGCACCAAATTCGTCAAGCCTTTTTTTTCAGATTCCGGTTAATTCTTAATGCTTTGGATTGTGACGGTGCCATGGCACTAAACCCCAATCAGGGCATCAAATCAACCATGAGAGCTGCTGTTTAGATTCTTCAAACGATTAAAGCTTGACAGCAGTCGTCCGGCCGCCAGGATTGGCTTAGCTGTTAGACTCTGGTAATAATAAGGACTGGGATGCGACGAATTGACTGGATAATTCTGGCCGTTTTGGCCATAGCGCTTGGGGTGGGCGGCACGGTGTTGTATAAAACCTTTACCGCTCCTATGGAAACTCCGGCCTCTGAAACCGAAGCGCTGGACCTGAAACCGGATCCCATCCAGAGCGACGCGACTGGTCACGGCTTACCCGTCATCTCAATGGGAGGCCGCCAGATCTTTCTCTGGGCTCAGGCAAAATACTCCATCACTGGCCAGCTGGTGAGCAAAAACCGCTATACCAACGGGTTTATGAGCGATCTCTCCCCCTGGGACTATGCTCTGGCCTGGGGAGATGTAGGAACCTACCTGGATCAGCTCCGCTTCAAACAGATGGTGCGTTTCTGCCTCTTTCAACCTAAAAAGGACGCGGTGGTGGATTTTAACTATGTGAACACTCATATGTCCAACAACCACCTCATCCCCGCATCCAAAAACGTCCGCAAAGCTCTCAGCCTGCCCAAAAAGGGAGACATCGTGAAGCTGGACGGCTTTCTAGTGAACGTCGACGCAGCCAAAAACGGGCAAACCGTGGCCACCTGGAACACGTCCACCACCCGCAGCGACACTGGCAACGGGGCCTGCGAGATCGTCTATGTGACCAGGCTGCAGATTGGAGAGAGGGTGTTTGAATAATCTCGTAATCATGCGATGTCGCTGACCTCATTTTAAGCCTGCCATAAGTACCTCACCCACCACAAAATAACCGGAGCCACAGAGATATAATCCTCCCCGTTGGCAATATCCTGCTGAGGATGCTATTCAATAGAGTGGCAGGGTTGTGATGGTTTATCTGCAACCCTGCTCGTATAAACGTTTTTTACCTGAGTCCAGAATTGGCTTGACATAAATTGTTCTCCCAGATACGGTGTTCATAGTTCAATCTGATCGATTGGATAATTCTATTTCTGGAGGTAAGTGATGAGTCGAACACTATTCATCGCTATCATG
>JAGOIY010000135.1 GCA_017995405.1 Candidatus Cloacimonadota bacterium | reverse complement strand
TACCAGCCGGAAATCCCTGCCAATACTGGAAACATCGGCAGACTCTGTGTAGGGACCGGCGCGATGCTGCATCTGATCAAACCTTTCCGCTTCCTGCTCACAGACCGCGAGCTCAAACGGGCTGGTCTGGATTATTGGCCGAGGCTCAAGATCGTTACGCACGATAGCCTGGACGAAATCCTCCCCACCTTCCCAACGCGACGGATTTTTCTATGCACCACCAAAACCGCTCAGAGCTACGCTGAACGCTCCTATCGCGAGGGCGACGTCTTTGTGTTTGGACCCGAGACCAGAGGATTGCCCCCAGAACTGCTTGAGCGGTATCCCGATCAGTGTATCGGGATTCCCATGACGGCTGAAATACGCAGCCACAATCTGGCCAACTCCGTGGCGATAATTCTCTACGAGGCAGTTCGCCAGATTATTGGTGATAAAAGCTGAGGCGGGCTCAGCTTTTACAAAGCCGTCCCGCCTCGCACAATAAGGATGGGCTAGTTATTTGAGCAGCAACATCTTGCGGTGCATGACCCTGCTCCCGGCGCTTAACTTGTAGAAGTAAATCCCGGAAGCCACATCTCTGCCGAAGCCATCTTTTCCGTTCCAGACGAGGGAGTGCTGACCCGCTGGGAGGGATGCATCGAGCAGCGTGTTCACCAACTGGCCTCTGGAATTGTAGATCCTGAGGCTGGCCTTCATTGCCTGGGCTAGAGAGAACCTGATCGTCGTGCTGGGATTGAAGGGATTGGGATAGTTGGAATACAAGCCCGTCACCAATTGAGGAAGATCGTCTTCCGGATTTGGCGTCACGGGATACTCGAAGCTCCAGGTTTCAGACGCCAGACTAACACCGGTATCATAGGTGGCCAGCACGTAATAGCGATAGCTGCCGTCACTGATGATGGTCTCGGAGTAAGCAGTTTGGGTCTGAGTGCTGACGCACTCGAAAGCTCCCGCGTTGAAACGCCTCATCACTTTGAAACCAGTGCAGGTCAGGCTTTGCTGCGTGGGAGCGACCCAACTCAGGCTAAGCTGGTCTTCCAGAATCTGATGGCTCAGACCGGTTACCGGCGCGTAATACGGCAGCATGAAATCCCTGATCACAGTGGAATTGGCAGGCGTCAGGATGAGGTTATCGGCAGTCTCGCTTTGATAGCCAGGCTGGGACGCCTGCACGGTGTGGGTCCCCAGGGGCAAGAATAGCTGATAAGCCCCGTCCGGCAAGGCTTTTGTGCCTACGCCCAAAGAGCTTGTGATTTCCACCTGGTCCAACTCCGCGGACGGATTGTCACTGGTCACGGTGCCAGACAGCATACCGGCGTATTCCATCGCCCCGCTAGTCCTTACGTCATCGATAAACCAGCCGTCTCCCTGGATCATGGTGTCGCTGGCAAAGGTCCAGCGGAATCTGACCTGTTGATTGGCATAGGCGCCGAGATTGTATCGCGCCTCAGTCCAATCCTGGGTGCCGGAGTAACCTGGCCCGTTCAGAGCGGCAACTGAACTGTGATTATAACCGCCCTCAGGAGTCAGGAGCGACCATGAAGCCCCGTTGTTGACAGATATTTTGACATTCCCGCCATCGTAGGTAGCCTCCATGGCGTAGCGGTGCCAGAATTCCAGAACGTAGTTTGTACCAAGCTGGACGGCAGGAGAAGTGAGCGTCCAGTTGACGTTGTTGGGATATAGTTCATTCAGACGTGTGCCCCATACTTTGGTACCCGAATGCGCTCCAGCCGGGTTAGAAGCCCCCCATTGCCATCCGTTGGTGACAGGAGAGGCGATGAAAGCACCGTCGCTGTATTCAAAATCGGCATTGAGGCCTGTGGTGCCCACACTCACGATCAGCTGCTCGTTCTGCGAGGCGATCTCGTCTCCCGCGAAAGTAACAAAGAATGTGAGGAAAGTACCCAAGGGAGTGGTGTCACTCAACGCCACTGGATACACGGCTTGTCCAAAACCTCCCGCGGGCACAGTATCTATCTGGACCATGGGGTTCAAGATCTGAACGTGCTCACTCACACAGCCAATGTTGCTGATCAGGTTAGACGCGTCCACGGGCGTGTCGTTCTGGAAATTCAGGATCAGGAAGAAGCTTTCTCCCGATTCAAGGATCCCGTTGCCGTTTCCCTGAGAATCGTTGATAAACATGGAGGTTAGCTCCAGATGGGCCTTCTTGACGGTACAGGTCCAGGGATAATTCCAGGAGTTGCCATCTATTTCCACCCTGCAATTGAAGTTTACGATGCTGCCATCCAGACAATCGGGGGATACGTAAAACTGGAAGGGCAACACATTCACTTGCGATTGACTGGAAGCGATATCGGGATAAGTGCTCTGACCGGAAGTAACCGTGACATTGGGGTTTAGAGTACTGATGCTGACTGTCACCATGGTGGCGTTGTCCAGACCGATGTTGGTGAGCTTGAGGCCCAGTTCGCAAGTCTCGCCAGGCTGCACAACTCCGTTTTGATTGGAATCATAGAGATAGGTCTCCCCCATCACCAGATAGGGGTTTTGATGAATGACCGGGACTGTAGTGATAAACAACGCTTTCTGATTGGAGAGGGGGGCCGCCGCTGAGGGATATTGGTTGTTGAAACTATACTCCAGACCGCGGGTGTTGGTATGGTCCTTGATGCCAATGGTGGCATAGTTTCCATGCAGGGGTGTGTAACCTGAGTTGCTGCCTATATCGATGTTGTTGAATACTTTATACTGAATTTTAATCGCGCCGTCACCCATTCCGGTGGGATAGTAGAGCGGATCATAGAAGATCAACTGGAAGGTCTCTTCGGAACTGCCGTTATAACCGTTTTTCAAGCCCTGATACTGGATGACAAAGGTATGTTCCATAGCGTTGTGATACTTATAGATAGCTGATCCAGCCGCCATGCACAGATCGTCCCAAAAGGCAGCTATCATTGGGCTGGGGCCTTGTCCACCTGGTATATGGACGTTGCGATAATCGCCGTCCTCGGTGACACCCATGGCTACGAATCCGTTGCTGCAGACAGTGATCTGCTCATAATCGACCCCGTAAAACCTGAAGGTGAAAGGCAATGGAACTACCTGAGTTGATACCGCCCCAATAATATCTCCCTCGTCATAACCATCGGACGGATCATTGAACCCAGTAATGGCGGATCCGCTGCCTCCCAGCGTGGGGCTGATCTCATCCCAACTGTAAGAAGGGCAATCCGGATAGCCGGTATCGGTGACGTCATAGATCAGATAGCCATATTCGTCAGGACCCAGCGGAGTGGTCTGAGATACCGTTCCGATGGGCAGGTTGAAGGTACTGAACTGCTCAAAACCTTGCGCGTTATACATTCTCAGGCGCATGGGGATCTGCATGCCTGGAATCAGGGCCGGTCTGGCAAGCACGGCAAATCCATCCACACTGGTGGTACTGGTGCCAGGTAAAACTCCCCCAAACCAGGATTGATCATCCGTCACCTGAACCATGTCATTCAGGGCCTGCAGTTCCGCGTAGACATCGCTGACGCCGCATACGGAGTTGTTGTGGATTTGGATACTGAGATTGCTGGTCTCGCCAGGGTCCAAAACGTAGTTGGTCCCATCGAGCACGGAATAGCTGCTCACGATCAGGGACGCGTTGTAGAGCGGAAGATTGAATATCAGGTCATAACTCTGGCTATTGGAATCGGCTATTTGCAGATTCATCCGGGCCAGATGCTGAGGAGGAATGTTACCGGCTACGTTGATGATAAAGGGGGCCAGATTGGCGGCAGAAGTTTCCGATGCCAGGTCTGGATAGCTCGCGGTGGCGCTACTGATCTGCAGCCAGGGGTCATCACTGGTGAGGCTCGCGCTAATTCCCGAAAGAGCAGCAACGGTAGAGTTTCGCAGTTCCAGCCACAAGGCCACCGTCTCACCGGGATTGGCAAAACTATCGGCGTTTCCATTTGAGCCCTGGGTGCCATCTTCCAGCAGGGTCTGGCCATTCCAGACCAGTGAACCCGCGCTATCCATGACAACATTGACCTGACTGGGCTTGAAATCGTGGGCGCTGGCCGTGATCAGGAGATTGGAAGTAGTGCCGGCCGGAATATGGAGCAGGATATTGCCGGCTGCGTCTGTAAACCCTTTGGATATAACCCCTCCCGAGCTGGTGTAGGCTGTAACGGAGATGTTTTGAAGAGGGATCTGGTCATCGTCCTTCACGTTTACATCCAGCCAAGCGGTTCCCACTGGAATTGTATCCGGCACTGAAATGATCAGGTTTTGGGGGATGCCAACCCAGGTCTCCAGAGAGGGATCGCCCATCAAATTGCACCAATGCGCGAAACGTCTTGCATGACTGGGATGCGATACTCCATAGGTGGAGTTCAAATACAGTCTCCCGTGCAGGAGCGCTTCTCCAAAGCTCCGCATCCCAAAGGTGTAGATACCGGTAAAGATGCCCGCACTGAGGACATTGTT
>JAGOIY010000134.1 GCA_017995405.1 Candidatus Cloacimonadota bacterium | reverse complement strand
TATGCCAAAGTCTTGTGGCTGGGCGGCAGCGGAGCCTGGAGCCTTGAACTTCCCGGTCTGGTGGGCAGCGCGGATATCGCGCTGGACCCGCTGAGCGCTCTTCTGGGCTTGATCTTTGCTGTTGGTTTCCCCATCGGGATGATTTACGGCTACTATTATCTCAAGGAACATCCCCGGCCGGGAGTGGCATCCCACCTGTTTTTTCTGGCCCTCATGATCCTGAGCATGCACTGCGTCCTGATTGTCAGAAACAGCCTGCTGTTTATGGTGGGCTGGGAATTGATGAGCCTTTCATCGTTTTTTGCCATGCTCTATGATCGGGATAGCCAGGAGACGGTCTCCTGCGCGATCTACTATCTGATCATGATGCATATCGGCGCGGCTTTTCTGCTGCTGGGCTTTGGTTTGATCTACCGGCAATCGGGAATCTTGAATTACAGCGGGATAGAGTTTCAGGGAGCGGCCAAGTGGCTCCTGCTCATAGGTTTCGCCTTCAAGGCGGGATTCTTTCCCTTTTACTCCTGGCTCCCCAAAGCTCATCCGGTAGCCCCATCTCATCTTTCCGGCATGATGTCTGGACTGATGATCAAGACGGGTGTCTTTGGCATCGTGTATGTGCTGGCCAATTCCTCCTGGACCATGGTTGAAGTCCTGGTACTGACAGGTGTCGCACTGATCACCGCCTTCAACGGGATTATTCACGCCCTGGCGGAATCCCACCTCAAGCGCTCCCTGGCCTGGTCCTCGATCGAAAACATTGGCATAATCGGGATCGGCCTCAGTTTCTGGCAACTGGGCCTTATAAGCTCAAACAGCACCATGGCGGCTTTGGGATTCAGCGGAGCGATGCTGCACCTCATCAATCACTCTCTTTTTAAACCCATGCTCTTCTATCTCAGCGGCAACGTCCTGCTGGCCACTCACAGCCTGGACCTCAACACTCTGGGAGGCCTGGATAAACGCATGCCCCGCACCGCTGCTCTGTTTTTCCTGGGTACCATGGCAATTTCTGCCATGCCTGTTATGAACGGATTTATCTCGGAATTCGCCATTTTCCTGAGCGTCCTCAGTGGTTTCAACGCCAGCGATATCGGCTCGACCATCACAGGAATTGTAGTCGGGGCCATATTTGCCTTTGTGAGTGCTCTGGCCTTAATAGCATTTTCCAAGGCCTATAGCGTGGCCTTCAGCGGCTCGACCCGTTCCAGTAGTGCCGATCATGCCAGTGAAAGAAGGACTGGTCTGCTGATCAGTCCCATCCTGCTGGCCTGCCTCTGTCTGGGATTGGGGATCTTTGGCAGGGCCGGATTGTATCTGGTCTATCCTCTCACTGGCCTGGCAGGTATCGATCCCAATGCCATCTTGAGTCTGGGCCACACGCTGGACCAGCTGAGCGTTATTCTGCTCATCTTCATAACCTTTGCCACGGTGGTTTATCTGCTCAAACGCAGACTGGGCAAGGTTTCAAAAGGACCGGCCTGGGGTTGCGGATACCATCGTCCGGATGCCAAGATGCAATATACCGGCACGGCTTTTATCGATCCGCTTGCCTATTTCCTCAAACCCCTCATGCACAAAAGCTCCGATAAATCAGTGCTAACTGGCTATTTCCCTCAGGAACTCAGCTTTGAAGAGGAAGTGCACGACTATCTCGATTCCGGCATCTTTGCATGGCTGACCAAAGGTCTCAGATGGATTCTGGACCTCTTCGACAGGATTCACAACGGTAAGATCAACAGCTATATCACTTATCTTCTGGGAGCCTTGATCATCCTGCTCATCTGGGTGCTGGGAGTATCAAAGTGATAGTCAACCTGCTGTTTATTCTCATCCTGCCTCTCTGGAACATGGGCCTGATCGCCAAAACCAAAGCCATCTGGGCAGGCAGAAAGGGCCCCAGCCTTTTGCAACCCTGGTACAATGTGGCCAAATTGCTGCGCAAGAGCGAGGTCCACAGCCACACGGCTGGCTTCATCTTTCGCGTGGCCCCGTCGCTGGCATTGGCGGCAACTCTCATGGCTGCCATGCTGGTACCCTTTGGGGCCAGTTCCGCGGTCTTCAGTTTCCGGGGGGACTTTCTGATCTTTATGTATCTGCTGGCCTTATCCAAAGGGATTATGGTGCTGGCGGCCATGGAGGTGGGCAGCAGTTTTGAGGGGATGGGAGCTTCCCGTGAGATATCTTTCACCGCTTTTCTGGAGCCCGCTTTCTTTCTCACGATCGGCTCCATGGTTTATGCCGGAGGCTTTGAAAGCATGGGTGATCTCTTTCTGCGGCACACGGTGGTGCTCTCCAATCACTGGTCCGTGATCATCGCGGTGATGACATCCATCGCCCTGTTTATCATGCTCCTGGTGGAGGGGGCCAGAGTGCCCTTCGACGATCCCGCCACTCATCTGGAACTCACTATGATCCATGAGGTTATGGTGTTGGATACTTCGGGAGTGAACCTGGCGATGGTGCATTACGGCGCTGCCCTCAAGATGCAGATATTCGCCTCTCTGATCAGCTACTTCCTTATTCCGGAAGGGCACAGTCCGCTTGCCATTACAGCTATCTATCTGCTCGTCACCACTACCCTGGCCATCCTGGTGGGATGGGTGGAGAGCCTGATGCCGCGCTATCGGATGAACCGTAATCTGGAGCTGGTGGTCATCCCCCTTTCCGTGTCCTTACTGGCCCTGGCGGCTTTGATCGTCAGGAATCTGGGAGGCATCTAAGTGGCTGATATTCTCTTAGTTATCTTTGGTGTAAGCCTGCTGGCGGCTTCCATCACCAACATGCTGTCCAGCATCGCGCGCATCCTCATCCTCCAGGGCCTTATCCTCTTCGCGCTCACTATCCTCAAGACTAACGAGCTCAACACTCTGGAGTTTATATTTGTGGCTTTGGAAACCATTGTCTTCAAAGCGGTGCTCATCCCCTGGTTTATTACCGACACCATCAGAAAAAACGGGATCACCCGGGAAGTGGAGCCCTCGGTGTCCAATTTCTTTTCTCTGGGTTCGATGACGGCCATCTTTGCCTTTGGCTTTTTCATCGCCCTCTGGTCTGGGAAAAGCAGCCCCAACATCTATCCCCTTCACTTTGGCATCGCCTTTTCCGCCATCCTCAAAGGCCTCTTTATTATCATCGCCAATAAGAAACTGATCACCCACCTGATGGGATATCTGATCATGGAAAACGGCATCTTTCTCCTGTCTTTGGCCATCGGCAGCGAAATGCCCTATATCGTGAGCCTGGGTGTGTCTTTAGACATCCTGCTTTCCATTCTGATCGCCGTGCTCTTTATCAACAAAATCAGGAACAGCTTTGAAGATGTGGACAGCGACGAGCTTTCCACCCTGAAGGATTGACCAGGATGTTATACCTTTATATCTGGATCTTCCCTCTGCTGGCCTCGCCGCTGGTCTGGTTCCTGCGCTCCAAGCCTCTGCACAATCTCATCGTGTTTATCCATAGCCTCCTTCATCTGATTGCCGGGATAGCGTTTATGCTGCCATCCACGGGTATGGCCGAGAGCCTGAACATCGATGCTCTCAGCCGTACAATCTTCTTGATCAGTGGGGTGCTCTACTTTGCCGTGGGCCTCTATTCCCTGAGGTTGAAGACGGAGCTGACACCTCGCCAGAGCAGCATCTACGCCATCTGCATGATGCTCTTCGTAGCCTCCATGGACGGCGCGAGCCTGAGCCGCGACCTGGGTCTGATCTGGGTATTTGTGGAAACCACCACCCTTGCCAGCGCCATGCTGATCAGCTTTGAAAAACACAAGCAGTCCATCGAAGCCGCCTGGAAATATCTCTTTATCTGCTCCATCGGGATCGCTCTGGCCTTTGTGGGCATTTTGTTGCTCATCATTGCCCAGCCGCATTCTCCCAGCCTTTTTTTGGATCGGATCATATCCAACGCGGGCTCGCTCAACAGCTTCTGGCTCAAAATCTCCTTCGTCTTCATTCTGATCGGCTTCGGTACCAAAGCAGGGCTGGCACCCATGCATTTCTGGCTACCGGACGCCCATTCAGAAGCCCCGGCACCCGTGTCGGCACTACTTTCAGGAGCACTTTTAAACACGGCACTTCTGCCCCTGTTGAGGATGCAGCAGGTGATGAACATCAGTCACCTGGGCACCCTGGCCTCCCAGCTCTTTTTGATCCTGGGCTTTGCGTCCATGTTTATCGCCGCGGTCTTTATCATGAAGATCACAAACTACAAACGCCTCCTGGCCTATTCCTCCATCGAAAATATGGGTATCATCCTGATCGCCTTCGCGTTGGGAGACCTGGCCGGCCAGGCCGGATTGATCCACATCATGGGCCATTCTCTGATCAAATCCGCCTTCTTTCTCACGGCTGGGAACGTCTATTTTCTGGTTGGCAAGAAGGACTATAACGCCTGTGGAGGACTGCTGGGCCTGCATCCTGCCAGTGGATGGCTGTGGCTGATCGCGTTCATGTTCA
>JAGOIY010000133.1 GCA_017995405.1 Candidatus Cloacimonadota bacterium | reverse complement strand
GGGGGGCCGATGTCCATCCATCTAGGCCTGGGCTCACGCTCAGGCTCGAGCTGCCTACCCGGAAGCATGATCGCGCGGGCCGCGCTAAGCTTCCCTATTTGGCATTGCACCGGATAAGGCTTTCCTGGCCGTTCGCGTCACCGCGACGCCGGTGGTCTCTTACACCACCATTTCACCCTTACCGGAGCGTCCTCAGCTATGCTAAACCGCGGTCTCACAACGGTATCCTGAAAAAGGGCACTATATAGCTGAAAGGGACGTCCGGCGGTTTGTTTCTGTGGAGCTGGCTCCGCGTTTCCACGGCTTCCCGTTAGGAAGTATCCCGCCCTGTGGTGTCCGGACTTTCCTCCCCGGGGGTGAGCAAAAACCGCTGATTGGGACCCGTTGGAGTTCAAGCGGCCTGGATAAATGTTTGCATGGCAGCGAGTTTGCGGGCCGCTTGGACTTCAACCAGCACACCGGTAAGATAAGTGCCTCCGATGTACTGCTTGAAGTCCAAAGCCCCGTCAGGTAAAGAAATAAACGTATAATCTGTTTAGGGGCTTTGAACTCCAAGATGGCAATTTCGCCCAAGCTCTAAAGCCAGTGTTACGGTCTTTGCTCACCCCCGCGGCGGACATCTGGTCTTCCCGGAAGGAATGAGAACCTGTATGCGCTTTTGAAAGAACTATTTGCTTAATGTATTGTACCGGGTCTTAATATTATACTGTCATTCCCGCGAAGGCTGTCATCCCGCCCTTACAGATACCTCAGCATCTCGCGGTCTATCACTCCCGCGTAGAGCTCGATATAGGGTTTGACGGGGCTGAAGTTGATCTTGGGGAAAAACACTTCTTCGATCTGGAAAAAGCCCACCGAAGCGCTCATCAAGACCTTGATACAGATGGGCTTTTCCTCGCCCTTGGTGATCTTGACCTGCTGGATGGAGCTGGCCGAGGTGCGGTGGATGTCTCCCACCCGGGGTTCCATGGACAGCATGCTGGGGATGCGGGCCCGGCCTTTTTCCATGTCGCTGCCGTCGCCGATCAGCACCAGTCCGGCTTCCAGGCTGTGGATCTTGCGGTTGGCCATGTGGCCAAAGATGCCTTCGATGGCGATGGAGCGGATGGCGGTCTTGCGCATGTATTCTTCCGGACCGAGGATTTTATCCAGGATGGAGTCGATATACGGGGTGGCCAGCTGGATGCTGAGATACTCATGGGAGTCGCGGGCAATGGTCATACCCAGATCATGCAAGAGAGAGGCAAAGAGTACTGCCGTGAGGGAATCCTCCGCCGTGCCGGCCTCTTCCTTTTCGAGGTTCATCTGAATGCCGGCGCCGTGCAGCAGCTCAAACATCTTGATGGTGTTGAGGGTGGCCTTGCGCATGTGCACCGGGCCGTGGTCGTTATAGCCCAGGCGTTTGATCGATACGATGTTGGCATATTCCTGGGTGGCCTGCAGGGTGGGATCGCTGAACATCAGCTGGGCCGCCTCGAGAGGCTTGCCGCTGAGGTGCTTGAGGATCCGCTGTTCCAGGCCGCTCTGTTTGGCTGATTTATACATAAGTCTTCTTTTATCTCCTAAAATCGGTTGATGAGGCGCTGGCTGAGGTTGGTGACTGAGGCCACGATCGCGATAGCCATGGCGATCGTGCCTGAAATCATCAGGACCTGAGCGATGTGATGCGAGGCCAGCACCCTGTCCCCGGAGATATAGGCCTGCATGGCATAAAAGAGGCTGCTGCCAGGCACCAGAGGAATGATCACGCAGGTCACAAACACCGACACCGGGATGAAACACAGCCTGGCCACGATCTCCGAGTAGCTACATACCAATATAGTCGATATGAACACCGAAAGCAAGAGCGAGTTTGTAAAGTACAACACTATCAGATAGATAGCCCAGTTCAATCCGGCCCCCAGAGCGATGTAGAGGATCTTCCAGCTCTTGAGGTTGACGCGGATGCAGAAACCCGTGATGGAAAGAAATGCCCAGCAAAACTGCATCAGAGTGAGGGTGTTGAAAGGCGTATCCATCTCAGTATCCCATCAGGGCCCAAAGCTTTAGCATGCTACCGCTGCCCGTGGCTATAGCGACGGCGATGAAGATGGCTTCCACCGCTCTGGCAGTCCCGCTCACGAGGTCTCCGCTCATCGTGTCGCGGATGGCGTTCACGATGGAAAGTCCTGGCACCAAAAGCATTATCCCGCCGATGATGATGTTGTCCAGCTTGATATAGGGCACCCAGATATCCAGGGTCTTGGCAAAGACCACGATCAGCATGGCGCCCAAAGCGTTGAGCAAGAAGTTGTTGATCTTGATCATGCCCAGCCAGTGCATCGTCGTGCTCACCAGGATGCCCACCAGATAGGCCACTCCAAACTCCAGCCAGCTGCCTCCAAACAGCAGACAGAAAAATCCGGAAGTGCCTCCTCCGCAAAAGACTTGCAGCCAGGTGGGCCAGGGCTGCGCGTGTTCCACCTTGTAGAGTTCGGCGCGCAGCTTGCTGACGCTCATATTGGGGCTGTCCGGGTCCTTGAAAGCCTGGTCCAGCTTGCTCACCAGATGACTGATGGCAGTGATCTTACCCAGGTCGATGCGGCGCCCTTCGATGCGTTTGACGCTGGTGCTGTGGTCTTTTTCGCCATCCGCGATGGTGAGAAAGATGCCGGTGGGGGTCACGAAGGCTTCCGTCTTTGCATAGCCAAAGCTGGAGGCCACCTTGCTCATCATCAGTTCCACCCGGTTGGTGGTAGCTCCGCTGGTGAGCAGGATGCGTCCCACCTCCAAAACGATGTCAGTGGCTTCACGGATCGGGATGCGGCTCATGGCTTTGACCCCTCCGGGATGAATCTGAGGATGGCTTCCGGCAAGCCTAAAATAGTGGCGATGCGGATAGCGCTGTGAGGCGGGACCTTGCCTCTGGCCAGCCTTTTGAGGCGATAGTCCATCTGCCGCGAAAGCTGCTTCAAACGCTCTTCCGGGCTGTCAGGCGAGCCGGAGGAAGCATCCTGTTCTGCCAGTTTGGGGCCCACGATCGTGTATTGGGCCAGCTCTTTCATCAAGGCCGGAGCGCTGAAATGGGTGGCCGCCACCACGAGGTGACCGGTGGTCTTCAGATATCTGAGGATGGCGCAGAGCAGGGCTTCGCCTTCGGCGGGATTGGTCCCTCTGGCAAATTCATCCAGGAGCAGCAAGCTTTTGCCGGGCATCCGGAGGGCTTCCGTGAAAGACACCACCTCTCTGCCAAAAGCTGAGAGATCGGCACCCCGGGAGCTGTCATCCTGGTTGAGCCAGATATTATCGATTCTGGGCAGGCTGGCCTCCCGGCAGGGTAGTGGCACCCTGAGCTGGGTCAGCCTCACGAGCTGGCCTAAAGTCTGCAACGCGCAGCTTTTACCTCCCATATTGGGACCGGTGATGAGGTTGCCGCGGGGTTCAAAATCGAGGTCTATCGCTTGATAAGCTCTGCCCTGGGCTTCCAGATGCAACTTGAGGGGAAGGTTGACGGCACCCTTGATCCTGACACTTTTTCCACCCAGCTTGGGGACCACACCATCGTGACGCCAGCCAAAGTCGGCCAGCATAAAGGCCAGGGAAAAATGCTCCAATGCTTTGAAAGCCTTGCGGATAAGCGGCATCCTGGCGCTCAGGAAACGGCTGAGGCGTTTGAGCACCCGCTCTTCCGCGTGGTGACGTCTCCGCTCCAGCCTTTCCAGCCGTTTCAGCAACCTCAGGGTGGCAGCATCGTCGGCCAGCCGGAACCTCAGATTGGCCACACTCTCGCTCACCAACACAAAATCAGCGCCGCGGCTGAGGCGTGAGCAGAGCTCGCGGTCCGAACGGGGAACGATGAACTCGCTATCCAGGGCCTTGATCCTGAGCTTGGCGGCGGCTTGGTTGAAATGATCCTGGCGCGCTCCTTCCAGCCTGGCTTCCAGCTCCAGCCTCTGGGAAGCGATTCTGGCCAGGGAGGCCCCAAAGGCAGGTCCCAGACGAAAGACAGGAGTGGCGGAGCCTTCCGGGTCCAGGACTTTGAAGATGGGATCGAGGTCTGGCAAAGATTTGTCTGTCAAGGCTTCGCGTCTGCTCCAGAGCTGCAGTTTGCCATAGTGAAAGAGGAATTCCTTGATCAAAAAGAGCTCGTGAAGGGCGTAGGGGGTATCCCTCCTGGACTCGGTGCCAAAGGCTTTGGGAATGTTTCCCAGCTGCCAGCGGCCCGCTTCATCCAGACTAGGATTCTCCCTCAGCCTGGCCAGCAGCCTGCCGATCTCTGGATAGCCTGGCAGCCTGAGATCGCTATGGCCCTTGAGCCATAAACGCTTGAGCTCATCCATCCAGGGGCCCGGAATCCCGATCTCATCATAGATGGCGGGCATCCCCAGGGCGTCCGAAACCAACGCTTTGATCATGTCTTTTCCTCTTTAGTCATAGTTTTCCATGCTGTCTGAGGGCCTCCGGCTGTCAACACTTTTGTGGTTTCTGGAGCAATAGAACGCGGATGACA
>JAGOIY010000132.1 GCA_017995405.1 Candidatus Cloacimonadota bacterium | reverse complement strand
TGCATGTGATCGATGCGGGCATTGGCCATATCTTTCTTCTTGGCATAGAGGCTATCGTTGAGCTTCTTGGCATCGGCAAACTGCTCGCCTTTGATCATTTTGTGAATGTCCAGTTTGAGGTTTTCCACTTCGGCTTCCAACAGGTTCATGCGTTTTTGATGCTCGAGGCGCAGGTCCTGAAACTTGGCCTGTTGTTCCTTGCTGAGCTTCAGCATCTCTATCATGGGCATGGGAGCGTCTTCAGGAGCGAGCCTGGCTTTGAGCTTGGGGTTATCGGCAGGTGAGCCTGGCACTTGCATGCCTTTGTGTTTCATGGGAGCGCCCTGGGCAAACAGCAAACCTGTGAGCAGCATGAGGGTGAGGGTGATTATTGAGAATTTCTTCATCTTCTTGATCTCCTTGATTTTTTGTACTTACGGTTATCGTTGTCGCGCCGCTGCATATCTTCCGCGCGGCGGCTAAAATGTTCACGTGCCTCTTCCGGCGTCAGGGTATTGCGAAAACGGATCAGACGGTCTGCCATATCCCGTTCCAGCGCTACCTGAGCGTTCAGGGAACGCGTGATGATCGCTTCGATTTGGGGCATATCGAGTGGGTCTTTGGCCAGTTCCAGCATCAGTTCCCGCTTGGTATCCTCAAAGCCTTGTCTGAGAGCGCGGATGCTGTCTCCAAAGGCAAATTCGGGAGCCGGACCGCGATGGAATCTTCCCGGCCAGCGGTCTTTATCCCGCCACTCGCGTTGTGGGGAGTGATGATGACGCGGATGGAAACCGCGCAGATAGACAAAGCTGCCCAGCACGGCCAGGTTGAAAGCCGCTGAGATCAGCAGCAGGATGAGCAGCCAGCGCTTATTCATTGGCCCCTCCGCTATAATAGTCGCTATCCACCAGCGTGATGTCTCCAAAGCTGAGCTCATCGCTTGTCTGAGAACTGCTCGCGGCGGTCTGGGTTTGGGTGTCGAAGGCGGTTTTGCCGATCAGAGAACCCAAAAAGAGGCTCAGCATCACAGCCATGGCGGCAGGAACAAGCTGCCACCTGGCCCGTTTGCGGAAACCGCTCCTCTGGGCTTCGTGGGCACGGCAGTCGTACAGGATTCTCTGATGCAGCCAGTCTGGGAAAGGAGCTTGCGGTGCTGATTGGATAAGTTGCTGCAGTCTAAGGCCTTGATCATGATAAACCCGGCAACTGACACAATCCTTGAGATGCGCATCCAGCCTCTGGGCGGCAGCCTTGTCCAGGTTCCCGTCCGGCAGCAGGTCTATGTAGTGGCGATATTTGGCACATCTCATGGTAGATTCCTTTTCCAGTGGCACCTTGGTGGTGCTGACTGATTGTATGTCATTGTTTATACTCCCATCCCCTGGATTTCCTTCACGAGTTTTTTCCTTAAGATTTTTTTGGCCCTCACCAGCAGCGATTCCACCGCTTTGACGCTGATCCCCAATTGGGTGGAAATCTCTTTATAGCTTAGCTTTTCATAGTATTGCAGTTGAATCACGGAGGCCAGGCGGGGTGGCAATGCCTGGACTGCGTCCCGGAGAGGACTGAAATCCGGTTCCGGGGAGTTTTGGGGACGGTCTGGAATGTGATCGAAAGATTTGGGATCGGCACTGATATAGCGGCTTTTTTGCTTGAGAAAAGTCATGCATTTGTTGTGGGCGATCTTATATAGATAGGCAAGCGCGGTGGCTTCTTCCACCCGGTCGATGTGTTCGTAGAAGGCGATAAACACGATCTGGACGAGGTCCTGGGCATCGGGCTCGTTGCCCGTCAGCGAGATCAGATAGTGGTAGATCCGCTTTTGGTTGTTTTGCAGGAAAGCTTCAAACTGGCTGGCTTGCATCTAAACTTGTTTCATCGCAAACGGGGACGGTTCCTCTTCCGCTGCATTGATCTCTGGCATCACTGCGGGTGACGTTTCACCTGGGCCGAGGAGTCTCTCAGATAAAAGGGCTCCAGATCGGCAATCCGCTCAAAGTCATATTCCTGGCTGCCGGGCTCCAGCATGTCCAGCGCTCGCAGTCCAGCCGCGGGAACAAAGCCCGTTACCAAGTCCGGGGCAAAAGCCATTTTTGGGCTTTGGGTCAGCAGATGGCTGCCGTTGCCCAGCACCCAGCACTCAGGGCAGTCCCAACCGGCAATCTCTTCAGGCAAACACACGCAGGGCGCAATGATCGGATTCAGGTGTTCATCCCACAGCGCCGCATACACTTCCTTCATCCTGGCATCGATCACGCTGAGGATGGGTTTTCCGCATTGGGCCCTCGGCAAAGCCGCCAGCTTGAGCGAGCTGAACACCCTCAAGGGGATTTTGAGCGCGTAGGCAATCCCCTTGGCGGTGGCCAGACCAATCCGCAGGCCAGTGAATGACCCGGGACCGTTGGCCAGCAGCACGGCTTGCAGATCGGAGGGCCGACAGCCGCAAAACCTGAGGGCCTGGTCCACCTGCGGCATCAAAGTCTCGCTGTGGGTGACGCTGATATCAAAAAGAGCGCTGTAGATCAAACTATCAGCGCTCCAAAGAGCTATGGACCCAGAGGGCTGGGACGCGTCCAGCGCCAGGATCAGTTGCCCGCGCTTATCCATTCATCATAATAGCGCTCGAAGATGAGCTTGTGTTTGGCTTCATCGGAGGCCAGTTTGCGAAACAGGGTGGCGATCTCGCTGTCTCCAAACTTGACGCTCATCTCGCTGTAGAGCTTGAAGGAAGCCTCTTCCCGCTTCATGGCCTTGATCAGGATGTTTTGATAGCTGAGGTCCAGCTTGTCCGCGTCCACGGTGATATATTCGCTGATCTTGAGGTTGGGCACCTTGGGGATGTCCTCTTCTTTCACGCCTTTGGCACGGATGTTTTCGATCACGGTGATATGGCCGGTTTCCATCGCCTCCAGATCTTTGAGGATGGCGATCTGGTCCTGAAATTTGGCCACTGATTGCAGGTCGTGATAAAACTTCACCGCTTCGCGTTCGCGATCCACGGCAAAATTGAGTATTTCATGAAATTCCTGGATGGTCATTATTCCTCACACACGGTGATAAATGAGCTCCGGAAGCCCTGTAAGGAGCTTCCGGAACCGGTTGATGGCCTATTCTTCGTAGGGCTCGAACATGTCTTTGCCCACACCGCATTCGGGGCAGACAAAGTCTTCGGGCAGTTCTTCGAACGGGATATTGTCATTTTGGGCGGGATCGTAGATCCAACCGCAGGCTATGCATTGATATTTCTGCATTTTATCCTCCCTTAGTAGGTTTCCTGATGGATTTCAAAATAGGACTGGGGATGCTGACAGGCCGGGCAGGTCTTGGGAGCGGTGGCGCCTTCGTGGATGTAGCCGCAGTTGAGGCATTTCCAGAATACGCTGCCGTCCTTTTCAAAGACGCGCATGTTTTTGATGTTTTCATACAGCTTGCGGAAGCGCTTTTCGTGTTCTTTCTCCACCTTGGCGATCATTCTCCAGGCGGTGGCGATATCCTTAAAGCCTTCCTCTTCAGCGATGTCGGCAAACATGGGATAGAGCTCCGTCCATTCCTCTTTTTCGCCATTGGCGGCATATTCCAGGTTTTTGAGGGTGGTTTCCGGGCTCCAGCCCACCGGATAGGAAGCCATGATGTTGATCACCTGGCCTTCCAGACCGTTCTTGAGCAGGTGTTTGAAAAAGACCTTGGCGTGTTCCTTCTCGTTTTCCGCGGTTTCCATAAAGATGTTGCAGATCTGCTCGAAACCTTCCTTTTTGGCCGTCTTGGCGGAATACACGTAACGCATCCGGGCCTGGCTCTCACCGGCAAAGGATTTCATCAGATTTTCGGCGGTGCGGGTTTCTTTAAAAGACATATTGGGTTCTCCTATCAAGTATAATAATCAGTTCAGGCGTTTTTCCAAAGGCCATGCAGGTTGCAGTATTCGCGGGCGTAAAGCACCTCGTCCATGCTCACGGGGAAAATCGCTTCCGGAACGTCTCCGGGCTGGAGCTCATGGCGATACACGCACTTCTCTGTGATCACTTCGATGAAGGCGATATAGTGCTTGGCTTCCATGGGATGGGCCACGGAACCCACGGCCACCTTGACCTTGCCACCCAAATCGCTGAGCACGGGCACATGCTTTTCACGCGCGGCGTCCACAGAGTTTTCCTTTAAAAGATTCATCGGTTCCCCGCAGCAGACCAGCTCGCCCGCTCCGGTATATAACACTTCGACTACGTTCCCGCAAAGGGGACAATGGTAGATTTGACGCAGTTCTGTCATCTTTACCTCCAGGTATTTTTTGCTTTTTTCAATGGGTGAAAGGTGGGCTTCTTTTGTCAACAGAAATCTCAGGTGGAGTTAAAACAGAGGCTCGTTTTTATTTGGGGGGGGTAGATTGGATAGGTTGGAGTTTTGGGGCTTATGTATATGGAATATCGGTGGTTATGGGGTTTTCCCTTTTTTTAAAACAGAGGGACGGAGGGACAGAGAAACAGAGAATTGATTTGATTGAATGCTGATGACCCCGTTGGAGTTCAAGCGGCC
>JAGOIY010000019.1 GCA_017995405.1 Candidatus Cloacimonadota bacterium | reverse complement strand
AGATACCCGTTTTATCTTCAGTCCGCTTCATGACAAGAAGTATGCCCCCTATCTGTTTGCTGGAGCAGGGGCCTCTCTGGACATGGCGAAAGGCAATTCTGACGTAGTGCCGCTCTTCCCGTTTGGGTTGGGAGTGGAACTCGAATTGAAAAAAGGGATGGACCTGGAAGTAGCTGCCACATATTTTCACAGCAATTCCGACCAGTTGGACAGACTGACGTTGTATGATCAGGACACCACTGAAAAGAACGACGGTTTTTGGGGCCTTACGGCTGGGTTGACATTCTCAGACCCCGGTCCGCAGCGCAAAGCTCAGCCCAAACCTGTGGTGGTGGAAGAGGAATTGGAGCCGGTCCCTGAACCTGTGGTAGTAACTCCTGTGGTGGAAAAACCCGCTCCGGTGGACACGCGTACAAAGGACTCCGACCAGGACGGCCTTTCCGATTACGATGAGGCCAACGTCTATATGACAGATCCCCTCAAGGCTGACACGGATGGCGACGGCTTGAACGACGGAGACGAAATCAAAACCCACAAGACCGATCCCCTGAGAGCCGACAGTGATAATGACGGTCTCGCCGATGGGGCTGAACTACTGGTCCACAAGACCGACCCTCTCAAATCCGATACCGACGGCGATGGGCTCATGGACGGCGCGGAAATCCAGGACCACAAGACGGATCCTCTCAAATCCGATACCGATGGTGATAGCCTCAACGACGCTCTGGAAGTAAACCAGTATAAAACCGACCCCATCAAAGCCGACACTGATGGCGATGGCCTCAACGACGGCGCGGAAGTGCTAAACCACAAGTCCGATCCCCTCAAGATGGACACCGATGCTGACGGCCTCAACGACTTTGACGAAGCAGTACAATACAAGACTGATCCCCTCAAAGTGGACACTGATGGCGACACTCTCAGCGATTATGCCGAAGTGATGCAGCACAAGACCAACCCGCTGGTGATGGATACCGACAAAGGCACCGTGGATGACGGCACAGAAGTAGCCGAAAACAAGGATCCGCTTGATCCCAAGGACGATGTGCTGGATCTCAGAGTGGGATCCACCTTCTCTCTGGAAGGGATTTTCTTTGAAACCGCCAAATCCAACATCCTTCCAGAATCTATCCCCAAACTGGAACAAGCCTACGCCGCCCTCACAGCCAACCCGGACGTCAAAATCCTGATCGTGGGCCATACTGACAGCGATGGCAGTGAAGCCAGCAACATGACCCTCTCCAAAAACCGTGCCGACGCGGTTAAGAAGTGGCTGGTGGACAAAGGCATCGCCACCGACCGCATTCGCACCGATGGCAAAGGAGAATCCCAGCCTAAGGCCACCAACGACACCGCGGAAGGTAAAGCCCTCAACCGCCGCATCGAGTTTGTGGTAGAGTAATTCGATCAACCTTTCACCTATAGGGGAGAGCTTGCTCTCCCCATTTTTTTGCCCGCGGAAAGGCTTCTCGGGTTTCCTGCCCCTTCATCCGCAGTGGAGATCCCGTGGCCTCTCCGGCGAAAATCGCGGGAGAACGCACGGCATCTCGAGGGCGGCTAACAGGCAAGGATGTGGATGAAAGCAGCGCAGCAGGAGGGAACTACTCTGAACTCAACCGGGAGTATGATATGAAGATTAGCGGTTTTATGGGCGTTAGATAAAAAACTTATTCCACAGCGTTGGTGTTGATTGCCATGGCGTTTACTTGCCTCTTTCCTGATAGAATGCCTCATTCTCAATCACAGCAAGCCGGACCCAATCCGGATAAAAGAGGCTTGGGTCGGGCCAGCTCTACCGATGGCTGTGGGCAGTTTATAGGAAAGGAAAGATAAATTTGCAGATGCAAAATGCCGTAACGCCTTGATAATAGTTACCTAACAGAAGCTTTTCAACCTTCGTAGCATTGGCTTCAGCCGGTCGTAGCATTGGCTTCAGAGCTTGTGCGTAAATGGCGCATTGAGTCCCATGGGGACGCAGGCTGTTGACAAAGTATCAAATCAGATAGAACGCAGATGACGGGATGACACGATCATCAAGATTCCGGACATTGTAACAGGCTGTATGTCAGATCATTACAAGTGACTTCCATCCCTCTGTTCCTCTGTTTCTCTGTTTTAAAAAGAAAAGACCACAAGGTGTCCTAAAGTCATTAATCACATGGTTATCTGTCATTGCTATTACTTTGTTGGTTATTCCAATAATGTCTTCTCGGTTTTGGAACAGGGCTTTGTCAACACTCTGAGTCCCATGGGGACGGCAGTTTAGCTAGATACGCGAGGCTTCTGCCACCTGTTTGAGTCCCATCGGGACGGCAGTTTAGATTAGACTAATACGATGATAATGAGTTATAAATAAACGCATTTATCTATCTAAACTGTCGTCCCTACAGGACTCATCTTTGTTTGGGGCACCGGATCTATCTAAACTGTCGTCCCGCCGGGACTCGTAAGGAATGATGCCACGATAATCAGTTTTCGCACAAGCTCTTCAGCCGGTCGTTGAACTGACTTCAGTCGGTGCAAGCCAATGACGCCATGCGTATATTATAGTAAGCCTTTACGCATTCGATGCCGAACGTGCGAGGTGCCAGCTGAGGAACCAGTGATACACAGGACAAAAAACATCCGCCCTGCCGATAAGCGTCTCGAGACAGCTCTGACAGGGCGGATTTATCAATGGAGCTAAATGGGGGAATCGAACCCCCGACCTACTGATTACGAATCAGTTGCTCTACCGGCTGAGCTAATTTAGCCTGTTATTCTCGCGTCAAACGGAAAGAAAGAGGCTCGGCGGGATCGTCTCTGAAACTGGCTACGTGTTCCCGCATGTAGTCCTTGTCGGTAAAGGGAACCAGCGCGTCTCCCAGCATGAGACGCATATAAGTGGTAGTGACCACTTTGATCTTGACGTTGGTGGGAACGTTGATGTTTCTGGGATACCAGAATTTATCAGGCTTGAGGAGAGTATACATCTGGTTGAGGCTGTTGGGCTGAAAATCGGGCATATCCAGATAGTATGACAAGTTTACTTTTACCATGTCGGGATATTCAGCATAACCGTTCAGCGCCATCACGTGATAGCGGGCTGGGGAGTTATCGCTGAGCAGATCGGCGGAAGTGATGGCGGGATTGAAGTTTCCCGGCTGGAGCTTTCCTACAAAGAGAATTCTGCTGGGTTTTCCGTTGATCCATAGGCCCACAATCCGAGCGTCCCGCGGTAGAAAGAATCCGTTCAGGGCAAAATTGTCGATGGCGGTTTTGGCCACCTGAGTGTCCACCTGAATATAAAGACGTTTCAGTTCTGTGGAATACCGGACATCCAGATTGAGGTCTGTGGCGGGGAACTGTTTGGCCCAAAGGGTTTGCTTGGGAACTTGCTCCTGGGCTAAAGCCGCACTGCAAGCCATAAGCAGGACTATCATCAGGAAAGCTATTTTACGCATGTAAATCTCCTTTGAAGATCAATGGTCGTCTGAGGACATTCGAATTTGACGGCAGTTTTCGTCAAGCCTTTTATTGTCATAAGACGCGTCCAGAGGGTGATGGTTGAATCTACTTTGCCACAAACGTCTTATAGTCTGGCCAGCAGATTGCTCAATACTCTGCCCAGCAACAGGATCAGGGCCAGGATAAAGATCACGCGGATCAGCCGGTTGCCTTTTTTGATCACCAGACGAGCTCCCAGGAGGTTTCCAGCTATGCCGCAAAGGGCTCCCGGAATGGCGATGGCGTAGAGGATCTTGCCCGCCACTGCAAAGGTAACGACTGCCGCCACATTCGAGGCCAGATTGACTACTTTGGTGTTGGCATTGGCTACCACAAAGTCATATTTCAACAGCACGGCATATATGAGGATCAGAAAGGTGCCGGTGCCAGGACCAAAAAAGCCGTCATAAAAACCGATCACCAGACCGGCGACGAGTCCCAGACCTATCCTGTATCCCAGTTTCAGCCTGGCGGAATGGTCTTTCTGGCCAATGTCCTTTCTCAAAAGAGTCAATAGCGTCATCCCGGGAATCAGTATTACCAGCATGTAGTTCAGAAAAGCGGCCGAAACCATCAACGCCACTCTGGCTCCCAGCCATGATCCCAAGAGGGCCGCCACCGCGCTCCAGACTGCCACAGGGATATCAATCATGCCGGCATGGAAATACCTGGCGGTGGAAAAAACCGTGCCGCAACAGGATGAAAACTTGTTGGTGCCAAGGGCCGTGTGGGGAGGGATACCAATACTCCAATAGGCCGGCAGGGAGATCAATCCACCGCCTCCGGCAATGGAATCGATCAATCCCGCCAGAAAGATAAAGGGGAGCACCACCAGATAGTCCAGGGTGCCGATCGCGGTGATTATGCCAGTGTCCATTTACAATTCCGCCTTAAACTCAATTCTCAGAGTGTGGGAGATATCCTCTCCCGGATAGGATGTTGCCGTATAGTCAATGTTTCCGGTGCTGAAAGCGTTGAGGCGATAGATGGCGCTCAGGTTCAGGCCAATGATAGCGCCGCCCCTTTTTTCGGGAAGGAAACTGAGGAGGTCGTCACCTTCGCGTTGGTTGTATTGAAGGTTCAATCCCCCACTCAGCCTGCCTTTGGAACCCCAAACGCTGCGGAAGGAGGGACTGAGGGCCAGGCCGTACAAAGCATAGCTGTCTGAATTGAGCTGAGAACTGCCCCGCTCCTCAAAATAGCGGAGGTCCAGCCTCAGGATGCTGTTTTTCCCCAGTTCTCTCTGCGCGAATGAGCTCAGGGCAAAGTTGTTTACATCAGAGTGATAGCGGCTGTCGCTGTCACTTTTGTTTTCAGCCGTGATGCTGAAGCTGTAGGGTCCCACGCGGTTGAAATCCAGTTTCAGGGCCCCGGACCTCCGATAGGTCCTGGAGAGGTCCTGATAACGGTTATCCAGAGAACGCTCGAGGTCTAAGACCAACTGGGCAATTATCTTGTTGCGCCGTAATTCCAGCCAGATGTTTTGTTGAAAGCTCTGCCTGCCGTAGATGGTGTTCTCCAGATTAAATACCCTGCCCGGCCAGAAGAGATAGCTGAGCAGATCGGTTTGGCGGCCTTCCTGTTGTTCTGTACCGGAGATCACGATATCGGTGTTGATCCTTCGTAAGATGTCATTTTCCCAAAGGTTTCCGGGTTTCAGATAGATACTGGCCTGAGCGTTTCTCTCTGAACTCATGGTCCCGGTGGACGATGTGATATACTCATAGTCCCAATCGCCTTCGGGAACGGCCACTCCGGTGCTGTCGTAAACCCCCAGTCCGCTGCCCACATACTGAAGTTCACGGATACGGGGAAAGAACTCAGTTTGATTGAGCTGGTAATTGCTGATCAGGGTGATAGCCCGTTTCAGAAAGCTGTCGTTGGCCCTCAGATTAATCAGGTCGTAGCTGGTACGGGTGGAATCCGCGGCCAGGTTAAGTCGCCTGTGGTTGTAGTCCAGATTGAGGTTGTGATTGGTGGTATTGACCAGTTGTTTGAAGCTCCAGGTCTGTGAGCTCTGGCTATTTGAGACAGAGTGGTCCACAATCTTGTTCTGATCGGCAGAGAAGGCCAATCTGGTCTGGACGCTTTTGGAGTTACCGATTTCGCCGTAGGGATTCAATCTCAGGAAGCTGGTTTTGAGGTCCTGAGAAATGTCTGCGTTTTCCTGAAGATTTATCAGGCCTCCCCATTTGACCCAGGCCGCGCTCCAAGCGCCGTCGATAAAGAGGTAATTGCTGTCTCCCGTCCCCAGCCCCTCTAAGGAAGCCGATGTCCTTGCCAGGGTAGACCTTATATCCAATCTGGGGAATAAGCCCCAGGCCGGTGACGATGATCTGAACCTCAGGATACTTTGCTCCAAATCGTCATCGGAGCGTAAATGCCTGACACTAAGCTCCGACGTGAAGCTCTTACCAAGGTTCACACCCAATTTGAGACCATATGAATCCAACTCCAAAGAATCCGGGACCACGGCACTGCCCAAGTCGTAATCGCTGATGGAAGCACTGAAATCGCTGAGTAGAACTGTGTGTGCCCAACGCTTTTCATAATCCAGCAATAGCTCGGGCCGCCATCTGGAGCGCGCGTTTTTATAGTTAAGCCAGCTATAGAGATATCCACCTTGATTATCATCATCGTCCAGCCCGGAAAGCGTATTGGCGTCATTGACGGCCAGCACGGCTTCCGCGCCCAGGTCCCAACTCCCATAGCTGTAAGCTGATCTGAGAGACGCGTTGACGGAGCTATTGGGTGACACCAAACGTTTTTGAGGCAGCCATTCTCCCAATCCGGGACCCAGATAGCGATACTTTCCGCTGGAGAACTGCTCATAATCACCCAACTGGGGGCCAACATAGCTGAAAATCACCAGGTAATTTGCCAGGCTGTCGCTCTCGGCATATTGATAATAACTGATTCCACCGGGGGTGCTTAACAGCCTGTAAAGTCCCTGACCCGCCTCCACAAGGGTGGCCCCAGAGCCCCAGGCATCGGAATCTCCAGCCGCTTGCAGTGAATCCAGATCTGCCGGAGAAAATTGAAACAAGAGAGGATTATCTTTGGCATCCGAAGCGCTGATAACACGGTGCGAGACCTGCCACCTGGGAGTGATGCTCAGATTGGATGAGCTCAAAATGCTGTGTCTGGGGTAGTTTTCATCACTATAGGAAAACCAGGCCGAGATCGTGTCGGTGGCGTAAACAAGAATCCTGAACATGAGGGTTCCCTCTGAATAGTCGATATTATAATCGGCTCCCCGCTCCAGCCTGGTACCGTTTCTATACACGTTTTCACTGCCCGGCACCACAATCAGGCTGCCTGGCTGGCCACCCGGATTGAGGTAGTAGGGGCCTTGTTTGCCATCGATTACGGTAATATCAATCCGGCTGGGTTTGCCCCCTCCGGCAGAGTAAGCGGCCTGCAAATAGCTGTCCGATCCGATTGTAGCATTGATCCCCTCAAAGCGGGTACTGTAGTCCATATATCGGGAACCCACATACTTGAGCTCGATGTCTCCCATCGCCAGTTCCCAGCGTTTTCCATATACCTTGATAAATACCTGGTCCAGGCTGCTGAGCTCTCTGGAATCGCCTTCGGGAGATAGCTTTGACTGGCTGTCGGATAGCTGGGCCGAGATGTTTACTCCCTCTGCCAGTTCACCGCTGAGATTCACGTAAAGCGACTGTTTTAGTTCGAAGGCCTGTTCATCGCTAAAACTGACGGCAAAAGTCTTGCTGCCGTTGATTAACAGCTTGCCGTCATCCTGCCACCAGCTGGAACGTTTGGTGGCCTGGATGCTCCTGAATACCGAATCCGTTTCAGCTTTGGTTTCATACAGAAATCTGCTGTTGTTGAGGTCCTCAGGCACCAGAATGAAACTTACGGATATATAGACCGCCGTCAGGTCTTTTAAGATGGTAAGCTGCCCTTTCCGATAGTCGATCCGATAGTCGATTCCCCGCAGCAGGATGACGTCTCCAGTGCTGATCTGCTCCGAGCCGACGATGATGGGGCCGCTGCTCAGATCATAGGTTCCAATCCCGGGGACCAGAGCGATCAATCTTTCCTGGAGGAGGCTTGTTTCCCCATACATATAGCCCTGAATCAGGTTCAGAAGCAGGATTAGCAGAACAAACCTTAAAGAACGCATCTAAACTTTATGGATTACCCAGCAGACCACACCCCAGACCAGGAAGTCTGTCTCTTCTTCCACACAGATGGGCTCAAATTCATCGTTTTCCGGTTCCAGCCAGTAGTGGTTGCACTCGATCTTCAAACGCTTGACTGTCAGTTCACCATCGTAAATTGCTACGATAATCCTTCCGGACGCGGGTTCCAGAGAGCGGTCCACTACCAAAATGTCGTCTGGAAAGATGCCGGCTTTGATCATGGAAAACCCCTCCACTCTCACAAAGAAAGTGGAAGCCGGATGCGAGACCAGATATTCATTGAGGTCAAGGCAGCCCTCCATGTAATCCTGCGCGGGGGATGGAAAGCCAGCTGGCACCCTAGGTCCCACCAGAGGGCGACTGAGCTTAAGGTCTTTCCTAAACCCGTAGATGGCTTTGATCGTGCCGTCCGTCTTTAGTTTGTTCATCGATTGCTCCAGATTTATCTCTTTTGTATGGATCAGCGGTCTAGTCTTTAAAACGCGAGGCTTTTGTCAAATCCAATTTGTCGGGATTGGTTCACGCAGATTGCGCTGATGAAAACGCAGATATCGCAGATTGCTTAGTTGACAAGGTTGAGAGGGGTTAGAGAGTTTAGATGGTAAGTCAATAGTCTTTTCCAAGCTTTGCAAACCATCAACCAAAAATCTAAATCAGCGTGATCTGCGTAAGAATCGGCGTGATCTGCGGGAAACGAAAAACCCCAGACGAATGCTGGGGTTTTCGTAATGGCATAAGATGTATTATTTGATGGCTTTGAGCAGCTTCTGGGCAGTAGAACCATGCTGCGGATCATTCTGGATCCTCTGCAGGTCTGCTTTGGCCTGTGCGTTTTTCTTCAGTTTGTAGTAGCAGTCTCCTCTCAGCAGATACGCCGCGGCGTTTCCGGAATCCTGATTGATGGCCTGGGTGGCATAGGTGACAGCCTTATTGTAGTTTTTGGCGTCGTAATAGTGTTTGGCCACAGCCAGAGCGATTTCACCGTTTGGTTCCAGGGCTAAAGACTTTTCCCAGGTGTCGGCTTTTTTAGCGTTGTTTTTTAGCTTGCTGTAGTTGTCTCCCATCAGACGGTAAACGGCTGCCAGGGTGGCATTGTCCGGCTTCGTGGCCACAAGTTGATCGAGGACTTTGTTGGAAGCGGCCCAATTGCTGTTGGAGCGATAGAAATCGGAGACGCGGGTCAGCACGTCAGCGCTCTTGTTGAGAGTGAGGGCCTGTTCGTAGTATTTGGTGGCTTCCGCGACGTTTTTCTTTTCGTTGTAGCGGGTGCCCAAAATCAGATAAGCACGGTAATCGTTGGAAGCCTGGGCGTAATCCTTCAAAACCTGGAAAGCTCTGGTTTCATCTTTGATATTGTCGTTGAGAATGACGTATTTGTTGTTGAGGATCTCTTCGTTGCCGGGCTCCATTTTCAAGACTTCATCATAGGCCAGCAGGGCATCTTCATAACTTCCGGCGGACTGATTGGCATAGGCCAGCCTGATGTAGAGAGACTTGATGATCTCGTCTTTTTCGGTGGCGGGGATCGTGATAGGCTGGATCTTTTTGAAGCTGTCCAGTGCTTCCTGAAGTTGTTCAATTGCTTCCGAATGCATTTGCGCGGCAGTGCTCTCAGTGGCGAGGTCCATATTCACTTTGGCGATGTTGATATGCATTCTTTCGATATTAACGTCGATAGAATCGGTAGCCGCGGCAGTCGGAGCGGCCGCTTCAAACTGCACGATGGCCTCTTTGAACTTGAGCTTGGCCTCATCGAGGAGCTGGTTCTGAAATGCCTCTTCACCGGCTTTGGTGGCAGCGTGGGCAAGATCGATCGGTTTGGGGGGAGCAGCCACCGTCTCCACTTCAGTTTTGGTCTTGGCGCAGGAACTGATCAGAATCAGGATTATCGTAGCTGCGGCCAAGTATAAAAACAGGTGCTTTTTCATTAAAACCTCCAGTAATTGTTTGAATGATTCAAAGCTCTCTGAACTCCATAATTTGTCAATGGAAAAAGCTTGTCACTGCGTAAGATGAAAAAATATCCGGAGTTCGTGGATAATTTTCACTTGGGGGTTTTATGTTGATATTTAAGCAGTTAGCGATATTGGAGAGGTCATGGGAGTGGAAAATAGCCCTCAAACCCGCATCACTACTGGTTTTTTTTGTTGACAGATTTTCAATGGCCGGTTTTGATCAATCCAGTAATATCTCTTACTCGTATCACAACACTAAAAGGAGGTAAGATGAGCAGAGATGATTTGATCAAAAAAATCGCGGGAGATGCCGGTATTTCACAGAAAGTAGCCGGTCTGGCTCTTGCGGCCGTTCTTGAAGGTATCACGTTAGCGCTTAAGAAGGGAGACAGAGTGTCTCTGATAGGTTTTGGTTCATTTAGCGTAGCCCATCGCAAAGCCCGTAACGGCATCAATCCCAAAACCCGCAAAGCCCTCAAAATCCCAGCCCGTAAAGTTCCGATCTTTAAAGCGGGAAAGAAGCTGAAAGAAGCTGTCAAGAAATAACCGCGATTGGAAATTCGTTTCCAAAGGCAGGATGCTCTCCTGCCTTTTTTTTGTCTTTAAGTCCTTTAACGATTGACACAATTACGGCGTTGATTTTCGTGGCCGGCAATAATGACAATTGAGGGATAATAACAATGTATAAAGAAACATATCACTTCAATGTAGAGCGCTACATGAACCCTGAACGTTTCAATAAACTGCGTGACTATGCCACCCAATTACAGACGCCATGTCTGGTGATAGATTTGGACCTGGTAAGCAAGAAATATCGGGAGCTGCAGACCTGTCTGCCCGGTGCGGCCATTTATTACGCCGTGAAGGCCAATCCGATGCCAGAGGTGCTGAAACTGCTGGACTCCATGGGCTCTCATTTCGATGTGGCCTCCCGTTATGAACTGGACCTTATGCTGGGCCTGGGAATATCTCCAGAGCGCTTGAGTTACGGAAACACGATCAAAAAGCGTCGGGACATTGCATATTTCTATGAAAAAGGGGTAAGGCTCTTTGCCACGGACAGCGAGCCAGACCTGCTAAACATAGCGCAGGAAGCTCCCGGGGCCAAGGTCTTCTTCAGAATTCTGACTGAAGGTACCGGTGCAGACTGGCCACTATCCAGAAAGTTTGGCGCTCATTCAGACATGTTATATTATCTGATCATCCAAGCTCAGGATTTGGGAGTACAGCCGTGGGGCGTGTCCTTTCACGTGGGCTCTCAGCAACGTGATATTGGCCAGTGGGACGATGCCATCGCGCGCTGTAAATATCTCTTTGACGCGGTCGCCGAAGAGGGCATCGAACTCAAGATGATCAACATCGGCGGTGGTTTTCCCGCCAACTATGTGGACCCGACCTTCGACGTCTCAGATTACACCAACGAGATCATCAGGTTTATTAAAGAGGATTTTGGCGATCATCTCCCGCAGATCATACTGGAACCGGGACGCTCTTTGGTGGCGGACGCGGGGCTGTTGGTTTCCGAGATTGTCAACATCTCCAGAAAGTCCAAAAACAACATCTATCAATGGGTGTTTTTGGATGTGGGCAAGTTTGGCGGCCTGATCGAGACCATAGACGAATCCATCAAGTTTCCCATCTTTTTCGACAGAGAAGGCCAGGCCGACGAGATCATTCTGGCAGGTCCGACCTGTGACAGCATGGACATCCTCTATGAACACTACAAATACCACATGCCCGAGACCGCCCAACCGGGCGACAGAGTATATATTTTCACGACGGGGGCCTATACTCAGAGCTATTCGTCGATCAACTTCAATGGCTTTCCTCCGCTCAGAGCGCACGCTTTCTGCGGTTGATCCACAATCCCAAACCACGGAGATCAAATGACCAAACTTCCAGTTTCCACCCTGCAGGAATTCATGACCGAAGTACTCACCAGAATAGGGGTGCCGGCGTCAGACGCACAGATTTGTTCCGAGATCCTGATCGCCAGCGATCTGAGAGGAATCGAATCTCACGGCATCGGCAGATTGAAGATGTATTACGACCGGATTCGGGCTGGGATTCAGGACCCCATCACCAGGATTGACGTCGTCAAGGACAGGATGGCCACGGCTGTGTGGGATGGCAATCATGGCATGGGCCATGTGATCTCAAAAAGTGCCATGCAGACTGCCATCGACAAAGCCGCCCAATTTGGCCTGGGAGCCGTGGCAGTGAGGAATTCCACCCACTACGGTATTTGTGGATTCTACACCGAAATGGCCACCCGGCAAGATATGATCGGCCTCACTTTTACCAATGCCCGTCCTTCAGTTTGCCCCACGCATGGAGTTCAGCCACTTCTGGGCACCAATCCCATCTGCTTTGGCGCGCCCACTCAGCTGGGCTTTCCTTTTATTTATGACGCCGCTACTTCCATCTCTCAGCGTGGAAAAATCGAGCAATATGCCAGAGAGGGCAAAGACACACCCAGTGGCTGGGCTATCGATTTGGATGGCAACGCTCATACCCGCACTCCAGAACTCCTGGTTGATCTGGTCAAACAAACCGCTTCTCTGCTGCCTATTGGAGGCACGGACGAAGTTTCTGGCTCTCATAAGGGATATGGACTATCGACCATGGTAGAAATTCTTTGCGCTGCCCTGGCCAATGGAAGCTTCCTGAACGGCCTGCTGGGCCAGGACGCGGACGGCAAACCAGCCCCTTATCGCTTGGGCCATTTCTTTATGGCGATCAACATCGCCTTCTTTACGGAACTGGATGAGTTTAAATCCACCAGCTCTGAAATCTGTCGCCAACTACAGAATTCTCAGAAATATCCTGGCCAACAAAGAATCTGGGTAGCAGGTGAGAAAGAACATGAAAAGCGGCTGCAAGTGCTTGCGGAAGGGGTACCTGTGATTCCCAAACTGCAGCAGGACATCATCACGATGCAGCGCGAATTGGGCTTCGAAATGCTCAAGTTTGTGGATTGAACTTGCTTGAGGCCCCATCATGACTAAATTCTCGGTAAAACACCATACCTAGGAGAAACAAAATGACAACGAAAAGGATGATTCTGGTCCTGATCCCGGTCTTGATGGCCGCCAGTCTCTTCGCTTACGATTTTAAGTGGGACGGCATGTTCCGCACCCGCGCTGCCGCTTATAATGACGATATGGGCACACCAGGCGCTCACATAGACAACCGTCTGCAGCTGGGCCTCAAATCAGAGCTTGTGCCTGGTCTCACCTTAAGGGCCAAGTTTGAAATCGGCCAGAATGGCGGTGATGCCAACCTCGTATGGGGTGGAGACGGTGGCGGCTTGGCTACCAACGGCATCAATGTCAAGACCAACGAGGCTTACATCGACTACCGGATTGAAGCGATCAAAGCCAACGTGAGAGTCGGTCAGCAATACTGGGCCGATCATCGCAGCCTGATCCTGGATGACACATTCAGCGGAGTCACCTTCCATACCAGCACCCCGGATGGAATCAATGGAATGCTGGGCTTCGGCAAGTATGCCGAAGGCAACTATTACAACCGTTATGATGACATGCAGGGCATTATCTTCTCCCTCGACACCGCCAAACCAGTCGAAGCGGGCTTGCAAGGTTATCTCACCTGGAGCCGGGTACGTCCAATAGCTACGGAAGATGCGATTCAGCTGAACTATATATCTGTGATGCCTTACGCATCCATGAATATCGATCCTATCACAGTTGACGGAGTGTTGTTTGTGCAATCAAACGACAGCTTCAGTTTTGTGGGTGGTGATCTTGAAAAAGAGAGCGATTTATCATTTGGCGTTGCCCTCAAAGCTGGTGTCGACGTGCAACCCCTGGAAGTAAACGCCGATCTTCTCTACATTAGTGAAAACGGCCTCATGACCCTCTCCGGCTACTATCAGAATGGCCTATACCTGCTTGGGATCGGCGAACACCATGACGGCCTTGGCCTCTGGTGGGGAGCTACCGGAAATCCGGATATGTATCTTGGAGCGGCCCTTCAAGCCAAGTTTGAAGCCATGAAAGGCGTTAAGGTCTTTGGAGCGGGTGGTATGGTCCTTGATACAGGCCTTGAGCTGAACGGTGGACTGGAAGTTGAGCTGGTTCCCAATTTACTTCATCTTGCAGCCTTCGCGGCCTACAGCATCATGGATGAAGACGTTTCCGATCAAGACAACTATGCCCTCGGCACCACTATCAAACTCGCCTTCGACTAAGCATTAACGTATAATCCTATCTAAAGGCTCCCACACTGGGAGCCTTTCTTTTTGCAGCCCAATCACCCCTTATTAGCAGGGCCCTGTTTCACGGCTACCATACCCGACCCAAGGCCCATAATTGCGAGTTGGGTCCGGCTTGCTACCGTGATGTTTTAGACTCTCTGGTTGGGAAGGGGTTATTGATAACGCTATTACGTTCCGCGATAGATAGTTATCCTGGTAATTGCTAAGTCCTGGCTCTGATCCTGGGTTTCTGCTGATGGGATTTTCGGACAGCACTGAAGGGAAAAATCCTTGAGCATCCTGGCTATTTCAATTATCATATCTGTAAGTGCAAAGAATCAAGGGATGAATATATGGGACCGATTACAGAACATAACCTGACCCTCTTCCTGATCCAGTTTGGATTGTTGCTGGGCATATGCAAAATCGCCGGATATTTCTTTGAAAAGCTCAAGCAGTCCAGCGTTACCGCGGAGCTTTTAGTGGGCATTATCCTGGGACCCACCATCCTGGGAAAACTGGCTCCCGGCATCCACGCGGGCCTGTTTCCTGATAATCAGGTCCAGCGCAGTATGCTGGAAACAATTGCCTGGATTGGGAACTTCTTCTTGCTGATGGAAACCGGACTGGAGGTGAATTTCTCGCGTATCTGGAGGCAAAAGACTCAAGCCCTGATCATCAGTTTCAGTGATCTGATCATCCCGGTGCTGGTGAGCTTTGTGCCGATGTTGCTGTTACCAGATCGCTATCTGGTGGATCCCGAACATAAGCTGCTGTTTGCTCTCTTCATGAGTGTGATCATGACTATCAGCGCTTTACCAGTGGCGATTAGAGGATTGCGAGACATGAATATCCTCAAGACGGATGTGGGGTTTTTGATCATCTCAGCCCTCACCATCAACGATATCGTGGGCTGGGTGGTATTCACGATCATCCTTGGCTTGTTCGCGCGCGGCTCTTTGGAATTGGGCTATATCGGTCAGTTGATGCTTCTGACGCTGGGCTTTACGGTGATCAGTCTCACGATCGTGAAATCCTTGGTAGATAAATCGGTGAGCTTCCTCCATAAAAAGGTGGACCAGTCATCAGGCCTGAAAATCACTTTCATCATCCTGCTGGGCATCCTGTTTGGAGCGCTTACTCTCGGAATCGGTATTCATGCTCTGTTTGGATTCTTCATCGCCGGGGTCGTACTCGGCGAAGCAACCCACATCACAGAAAAGGACCGCTTTGTGGTCAACCGGCTGGTGTATTCGATCTTTGTGCCGATCTTCTTTGCCAGCATCGGGTTGCATCTGGATTTCATGGCCAATTTCGACCTCTTCTTAACGCTCTTGTTCTTGGTGGTCGGGGTCGCTGGAAGGTTTTTGGGGGCCTGGCTCGGGGCCAAATGGAGCCGTCAGGATAAGAGCGATATCTTGACCATTGCCATTGCTCATACTCCCGGAGGCCAAATGCACATTGTGGTGGCCATGCTGGCTTATTCGCTGAAACTGATCAATACGGAAGTGCTGGTGGCGATTATAGCATCCGCGGTCTTATCCACCATCATTTTCGGCCCCTGGCTGTCTTACGCGGTGAACAAGATCAGAAATCAGCTCTTCAGCGTGATTTTCAAGCCCCGGCATGTACTGATAAACAAGCTCACGGCCGATAGGACTCAGGCGATCGAAGCTTTGATCAGCCTTGCCGCTCAGGACCTCGGAATTCCAAAAACCGCCCTGGCCCGGGAAGTGGAGTTGCGGGAAGCACAGATGAGCACCGCTCTGGGAAAAGGTATTGCCGTACCCCATGCCAGGATCGACAGCCTAGAGCAATCTTACGTCTACGCTTTGATGGCCCCCAGAGGGATCGAGTGGGACAGTCCGGACGGGGATCCTGTCCAGCTGGCCCTGCTGTTGATAACACCTATCGACAATCCCAAAGCCCAGATTCAAATCCTCCAAAGTCTGGCCCTGGGCTTTAGAAACAAAGATAAGCTGGAGGAGTTGTTGCACGAGCCAGATGAAGGGCAACTATTCAGCGGGATCAAACAATGCCTGAACTCCTGCGTCCAGTGCCAACTCCGCGAGGCCTGAGAAAAGCATTGACAAGCACCTCCCCTGAAAAAACATGGCCTCTTCCACGTAAACACTATATGGAACACCACTTTCTATCATATATTACAGTGCGTTACAGATAATAACAAGAGGAAGAAATGAAAGAATACGACCTTAAGAAGATTCGCAATCTTCTCCTTATGGGATCAGGTGGAGCTGGCAAGACAAGCCTGGCCGAACAGATCTTTTTCCTGACCCATGCCACCAACCGGATCGGCAAGATCGATGAAGGCAATACGGTGATGGATTTTGACGCCGAAGAAACCGCGAAAAAGATGTCGCTCAGCCTGAGTATCGGTTTTGTAAACTATAATGATCACAAGATCAACATTTTAGACGCTCCCGGAACTCCCGATTTCGTAGCGGACGCCATTGTGGCCATCCCAGCGGTGGAAAACGTGGTGTTGGTTGCCAATGCCGCGGCGGGCTTCGAAGTCGGCCTGGAGTTGGCGATCGAACAGCTCGAGCATAAGAAGGTTGGTAAAATCGTGGTCGTAAACCGCATGGACAACGAACACGCCGATTTCCAGAAGACCCTCGACTCCATCTATGAAAACTCAGGCCTCAAAGCCACCCCCCTGATGCTTCCGATTGGCAAAGAAGGCTCTTTTGAAGGCGTGATCGACGTCATTTCCATGAAAGCTATCCGTCCTGCCGGTGTCTCTGATATCCCGGCCGAACTGCATGACCTCGCGGAAGAAGCCAGGCTGCATCTGATGGAAGCCGTGGCTGAGACGGATGAAGAGCTGTTGAACAGCTTCCTGGAAAACATGGAACTGAGCCAGGAGCAGATGATGCCAGGGCTCAAAAAAGCCATCGCCAGCGGCGAGATCATTCCCGCTTTCGCATGCTCTGCCAACACCGGAGTGGGCGTAAATGCCTTTTTGGATGCCACGCTTGCCTATTTGCCATCACCGGTGGAATCAACCGCTCTGGAAGTAATCAGCGGCGAAGAGCGCAAGAGCTTTATGGTGTCTCCAGACGGCGAGCTGCTAGGCTACGTGTTCAAGCTCTACAGCGATCCCAACATGGGTGAATATGCCTATGTGAGGATTTTCTCCGGGAATCTCAAGGCCGGCACGGAATTCTATATCCCCGAGAAAGATGCCAAAGACAAAGCCGGAAACATGTATTACATGCTTGGCAAAACCCGCCACGACACTCAGGAGATCAGAGCTGGAGAAATCGGGGCTCTGGTCAAGCTGAAAAACGCCCGCGCGCTGAACAGCATCACAGCTCTCAACTCCAGGCTGGCGCTACCGATGCCTGAATTGCCGACAGCTACTTATTGGCAGATGATCCGTGCCGCCAATCAGTCTGATGAAGACAAGATCGGCTCCTCTCTGCAGCGTGTGATCGCTGAAGATCCTTCCATCCGCTTTGAGCTCAATCAGGAGACGCATGAAAACGTGATTTCCGGGATGGGCGAAGCACAAATGACACTTGTGCTCAAGAAGTTGAAAAACCGCTATAAAGTGGACGCGATGATGAAAGAGCCCCGCATACCTTATAAAGAGACCATCATCGGAAGTGCCGAATCCCAGTACCGTCATAAAAAACAGTCGGGAGGCCGTGGTCAGTATGGGGAAGTCTATTTCCGCATCAAACCAGTGGAACGCGGGGAAGGATTCCATTTTATCAACGCCATCGTGGGTGGCGTGATCCCCTCCAATTTCATTCCCGCGATCGAAAAGGGAATCGTGGAAACGATGGAGAAGGGCATTATTGCCGGTTACCAGGTTGTCGATATCAGCGTGGAAGTCTATTATGGCAGCTATCACGACGTTGATAGCTCTGAAATGGCCTTCAAGATTGCCAGTTCCATGGCCCTCAAGGAAGGCTTCAAGAAATGCAAACCCATTCTGCTGGAACCGATTCACGACTTGGTGATCATCGTACCCAGTGAGTATATGGGTGACGTGATGGGTGACATCAGCACCCGCCGCGGACGCATCATGGGTATGGAGCAACGCGGCAAGAAGCAGTATCTGAACGCTCAAATGCCGGTCGCGGAAATGTATCTGTACTTTCCCGCCCTCAAATCATTCACTCAGGGCAGAGGTCGCTTCACCCAAAAATTCTCTCATTACGAAAAAGTGCCTGAGGACATCACTCAAAAGGTGGTGGCCGCCTGGCAGGATTCCGAAGCATAAGCCGTCTGATATTCAGACGTTTGATAGCTGCGATCCAGGGGAGGCCGATAATCTTCGGCTTCCCCTTTTCTTACTTGACATGAAAAGGCAGTCATACACAACTGACTCCAGAAGATAACAGACTGTAATACATAAAGAATGACAAGAGGTTTTTATGTCCGGACACAATAAATGGAGCACCATTAAGCACAAGAAAGCGGCTACTGATGCCAAACGCGGAAAAATCTACACCCGCATCGTCAAAGAGATCATTCTGGCCGCCAAGAGCGGTGGGGGAGATGCCGATATGAACCCCCGTCTGAGAACCGCCATCAACGCCGCCAAAGCTGCCAACATGCCACGCGACAATATTGAACGCGCCATCAAACGCGGCACCGGTGAGATTGAAGGCGCGGCTTATGAAGAGATCACTTATGAAGGCTACGGCCACAACGGCGTGGGTATCGTGGTTGATGTGATGACCGACAACAAAAACCGCACCGTGGCAGAGCTCCGTCACACCTTTTCCAAGTATGGCGGCAACCTTGGCGAGACTGGAGCCGTATCCTGGAATTTTGAACAGAAAGGCTTTTTTAACGTTCCTGCGGTGGGCCTGGATGAAGATGAGTTTATGATGCAGGCCCTGGAAGCCGGTGCGGAGGATATTGAGCTCAACGACGAGAACTTTGACGTCTTTACTTCCCCCAGTGATTTTCATACGGTGCTGGCAAACTTCGAAAGCCTGGGCTTCCCTGTCCTCAACGCCGAGCTTACCAAGATCCCCAAAAACACCATCAATGCCGATGACGTGGCTGGCAAGCTTTTGAGACTGATAGAAATGCTTGAGGACCTGGATGACGTCCAGAAGGTTTATGCCAATTTTGAGCTGTCCGACGAAGTCATGGAAAGCCTGAACAGGGAATAGTGGTCCTGATTGGCATCGATCCAGGCAGCCGCGTCTGCGGATATGGACTATTGGAGACTCAGGGCAGGGTGATAACTGCCGCGGGTTGCGATGTCGTGGACATCAGCTCCTATACCACTCTGCCTGAACGTCTCGCCGCTCTTTTTGCCAGAGTGGAAGCGGTCCTGGCTGAATTCAAGCCAGAAATCGCTGTGGTGGAAAGTATGTTTTATCATAAGAATGTGAAAAGTATGCTGACTCTTAGCCAGGCCAGGGGAGTGATCCTGCTGGCATTTGCCAGATATGGACTTCCGGTATTTGAATATAGCCCCAGAGAGGTCAAAAAAGCGGTCGTGGGAAACGGCGGCGCATCCAAACAGCAGGTGAGATACATGGTGGAACAGCTTTTTAAACTGAAAGGCAGCGACAAACCGGATGACGCCTACGACGCTTTGGCGATCGCCATGTGCCATTTTAACCGGATAAGATTTCTGTCATGATCGCATATATCAAGGGAAAGCTCATCACCAAAAACCCGGTGAGCGTGACGATTGAAACCAGTTCGGGATTGGCCTTCGATCTCAAGGTCCCGATCAGCACTTTTGAAAAACTGCCCGCGGCAGGTAGTTCCTGTCAGCTTTTCACGCATCTGCATATTGCTCAGGATGATATCCGCCTCTTTGGGTTTCATGCTCTGGCCGAGCGCGAGCTTTTTTTAATCCTGACATCGGTCTCTGGGATCGGGCCAAAAATTGCCCTGTCCATCCTGTCCACGATGCCGATCTCCACTTTTGTGCGCGCCATTGAAAACGGGGAAGAGGGTTTGATAACCCGGGTACCCGGACTCGGCAAGAAAAGCGCGCAGCGTCTGATTGTGGAACTGAGGGGTGGTTTTGCCGCCCTTGGAGATCATTTCAAGGCCGAAGACCATATCTTGCAGGGAAGCGTGGTGGATGAGGTGGAATCCGCGCTTGTGACCCTGGGATTCAATCCCAAAGACATCCGCCGTGAGCTTGCTTTGATGCCTGAAGAGGCAAAATCGATGGGCTCAGAGCAGCTGATCAAGGAAACCATCAAGCGCCTTTATCAAAGGTCTCGTTGACATGCTCAGGGCTGAAGCTTATCAGACCATTCTAAAGGTATTCAAGGAGGGGGAGTTTTCAGACACCCTCTTGCATCAAAGGTCTAAAAGAATCAAGCAGGCCGGGGAAAATCTTTCATTGTTCTACTCGTTGGTCAAAGGCGTTATCAAGATGCGGGGGCATCTGGACTTTATAATCAGTCAGCATACCGACGCTATAAAATACGCCTCCACCGATCTGAAGATCAAAATTCTGCTCTATGTAGGGCTCTATCAGCTTATCTATCTGGATTCCATCCCTTCCCACGCGGCTGTAAACGAAACGGTGGAGCTTGCCAAGCAGCTGTTCAACCCCAACGTGGCAGATTTTGTAAATGCCATCCTGAGGGCCTGGCAGAGGGACCAGAGTGTCAGTTATCCCGATGATCCTATCAGCAAAGCGGCATTCGAACACAGCTATCCACCCGATCTGGTGAAACGCTGGGTTGAGCTCTGGGGGCTGGAAAACGCTGAATACCTCATGCTCTATTTCAATGAAAACCCCATCCTGCACATCAGGGTCAATTCCACCGCCACTACTCCCGAGAAACTGATCCAGTACTACGCCAAACGAGGTGTGGAACTGAAGCCAACCGGTTATGGAGCAATGATGCTCAGCACCGATCAGGCTGACCAGGTACTGGAGGATGTGGCCTTCTCGGAAGGGTATTTCAGCGTTCAGGATAGCTCCGCGGCTATGATAGTGGACCTGCTCGATCCCAGGAAAGACGACAACATCCTGGACCTCTTTGCCGCGCCTGGAGGCAAATGCACCTATATCGCTGAAAAGATGGAAAACAGCGGTGAAGTGATCGCGGTGGACAAAATCCCCAACAAGATGAAACTGCTCAAGCAGGCGGCCGATCGTCTCCAGCTCAGCAATATCAGGCTCGTGACCGCTGACGCTTTCAAATATGGACCCGTGGCACCTGCTTATGACAAAGTATTGGTAGACGCCCCTTGCTCCGGCTGGGGTGTTTTTGGCCGCAAAGCCGATCTGCGTTGGCAGGCCCATTCCAATATCTCCGAACTGATCAAAATTCAGGAAAGAGCCCTCGATCACGCTGCCAACTTTGTGCGGCCCGAGGGATTTATGATTTATTCCACTTGCACCATGAATCCAGATGAGAACGAGCATCAGATTCAACGGTTTCTGGCCAGAAACACCCGTTTCGTGTTATCCCCTCCGGGGGCTTTGATTCCAGACAACTGCGTGCGGGATGGGATGTTTCGCAGTATCCCGTTTATTCATCATATGGATGGAGCTTTCGGGGCCAAACTACAAAGAATCAGGTAAAACTATGGACCGCAATAAACTACGCAAGGCCGGCTACCTCGCTCTCATCGGAGCGGGGGTCATCATCGTAACCGCCTTCCTGACAGGGCAGGTGATCATGCCGCTCATCTTCGCCAAACCCAGCAACATAGAAGTGCCAGACTTGATCGGCAAAAACATCAGCACGGCCAAACGCCTGCTCAAGGAAGCGGGACTGCATGCCGTGGTGAGAGATTCCGTATGGTCGGACTCCGCCAAAATCGAATCAGTGATTCAGCAGCATCCGGAGCCCGGAACTTTGGCAAAGCTGGAAGGCACGGTGTATCTGGTGATCTGCAAGGGATCACAGATCGTCGCGGTTCCAGGAGTAGTGGGAAGAAGCTATGAAGAGGCATTCATCACGCTGCGCAACAGTGGCTTGAGAGCATCTGTAGCGGATTCGTTGTACAGCCAGAGTTATCCAGCTAACACTGTGATCAGGACTTCTCCTCCCAACGGGTCCAGAGTAGACAAAAACGCCATGGTGAGGCTCTTCCTCAGCCGGGGCCCGGAACCTGTTGCCGACACGCTGAGCACTCCGGAAATTGACCCTGGTACTTATTGAAGCTTCATCGGCGGTAACAGAAATGAGACTTAGAAAGGAAGCTTTGCCGGATTACGATCTGGCATCCACTCGTTCATCA
>JAGOIY010000018.1:10807-22264 GCA_017995405.1 Candidatus Cloacimonadota bacterium | reverse complement strand
CCGCCTGGCTGATAACCAGTCTGGCCGATCTTCTCTCCCTGGCTGTCTAACAGGATGACAGTGGGAAATCCTGTGATCTTAAAGCGTTGGGCAATTGCTTCATTAGCCTTGGCCTGCGTCTCAGGCAGCTGGGTCTTTCTGGGAAAATCCAGATTGAGCAGCACCAGATTATCTTTCGCGTAGCTCAGGAATTCTGGTTTGTTCAAGACCTCATTCGCCAGCTTGATGCACCAGCTGCACCAGTCTGAACCTGAGAAATTGATCAGGACGGGCAGATTGCGTGCTTTGGCCTGAGCGAGGGCCTGGTCGAAACTGACAAGCCAGGTGGGGCTGTCAGTGTTTTCGACTGCCACATTGGGATCTGAAACATTCTCCAGTTCGGGAGCATTCTGAGCTTCGGGGTTGTTCTGCGCTTCAGGATTGAGCTCCTGGGTGTCTTTCGCTTTACATCCTGTCAGGCTGAGGCTCATGATCAGGATCAATAGGAATACGTGTTTCATTAGTTTACTTCCTCACCATTGATATAGACGTTCACGATGATGTTGGCCGCTTTTTTCAGCATCGCCATCACTCCACAGTATCTTTCAGTGGAGAGAGTAACAGCTTTGATAAATTTATCCTTGGGGAGGTCCTGGCCCTCAAAGAGAAACTTCATGCGGATGGTGTGATAAGTGACGGGATGTTCTGTGGTGGAATCAGCTTCCATATCGACATCGAATTTATATTCAGGGACCTTCATCTTATCCAGAATGGAGACCACGTCCATGCCTGAGCAGCCACTTAAAGCAGCCAAAAGCAAGGGTTTAGGCCTGGCTCCCTGGTCTTTGCCGCCCCACTGGGTATCGGCATCCATGAGGATGTGGTGTCCCGTTATCTCAGCGTCAAAGAGCATGTCTTTGACCCATTTCATACTGGCTTTAGTGGTCATTACAGCTCCACGTAGGTAGCCTTGAGCACCGCCTCGTACTGTTCAACATAAGCTTTGAGGGCTTTAAAGATGTTGTCCACTTCCTTGGCTGGCAGCTGGGCTATGATTTTCTTTTGCTGGTCCACGACGGTTTGCTGGCTGTTTTCGGCAAGCTTTTTGCCCTTATCCGTAATTATGGCAAACCAGCAGCGGCGGTCTTCTTCAGAGGGCCGGCGGGTTACGAGTTTTTTGCTGACCAGGTTGTCCATAATACGGGTAACGCGGCTGTGCGAAACACCCAGCACCTTGGCCAGCTCGTTCATGTTGACAGGGGTTTTGACCAGATAGAGGTGATTGAGAAGTTGACACTCCATCTTCCCTGCTTGCAGGCAGGCCTTTTGGGCGTAGTCGATCTCACTCAGAACCACCTGCAGACGGGTGATCAGATTGTGGAAATTTTCAGCGCTTGTGCTCATTTTTGTTCTCCTAGTTTTATTTGTTTGTTTTTGAAAGCAGATTATCGATCTTGGCACGATCGAAGCCGACTACAGCGACGTTGTCTATCCATAGCTGCGGGACCCCTTGCTGCCCCGTTTTGCGCACCATGTCACGCAGAGCTGACCCGTCAGTCGAGACATCCACGTACTTAAACGTGAATCCACGTGACTTAATATATTCTTTAACTTTTTTGCACCACGCACATGTCGGAGTGCCAAATATCACGATATTGGGTTTCATTGAGATTACCTCCTAACAATAATAATCCGGACTGCCACAAAATACAAGAAACTTTTTTAGGAATTGACTGAACAAGGTTTTGGTGAGGTGCTCAAAATAAAGCTACTAGGTTATTAGGAGATAAAAATAGTGCTTGCCATTTTTTTTGATTCCGTAATTATGGCACTCAAAGGGAGGATTGATGGCCCAGAGTTTTTTTTGTTCCGATTGTGGTCACGAGACCAGTAAATGGAGCGGTAAATGCCCCGCCTGCGGAAGCTGGGGCACCATGAAAGAATCCAGTGGAGTAAGCGGAAAAAAAGGCGGCGCAACCAGACCGGCCAGAGAAAAAGGCAGTCCTGAGCGAATCATAGACATCAAGACGGACGCCATCTCCAGAATTGCTACTGGTATCAACGAGTTGGATTTGGTGCTGGGAGGAGGCATCGTATCTGGTATGCTCACTCTGATCGGAGGCGAGCCAGGTATTGGAAAGTCCACCCTGATGCTGCAGCTTTCGCAATGGCTGGGCGCGATGGACAAAAAGGTGCTGTATGTGTCTGGCGAGGAGAGCGATCAGCAGATCCGCCTCAGGGCGTCGCGTCTGGATGTGAACAGCCCAAATATCTGGCTCTATTGCACCAACGACGTGGAAGCCATCATCGAGACCGTGGATCAGACCAGTCCAGACTTTGTGGTGGTCGATTCCATCCAGTCGGTAAGTATTCCCTCCCTGGATTCGATTCCGGGCAGCGTCACGCAGCTGCGCGAAAGCTGCAACCGTCTGGCCCGGACCGGTAAGACTCTTGGCCTGCCGATTTTTATGGTAGGCCACGTCACCAAGGAAGGCCTGGTGGCTGGTCCCAAGATCATAGAGCATATGGTGGATACCGTCCTTTATTTTGAAGGTGAAGCCAGGGGGCAATACAAGATCCTCCGGGCCGTCAAGAATCGCTTTGGCTCCACCAACGAGATCGGGATCTTCGAAATGACCAACACCGGCCTCAGAGAAGTCTCCGATCCCAATCACATTTTCCTCTCCCGGGATCCAGCCTTGAGCGGAACTTCGATAGGCTGCGTCATGGAAGGCACCCGCAGCTTCATCGTGGAAGTCCAGACCCTGGCTACAGGATCCAATTACGGCACACCCCAACGGGTGGCAGTCGGTCTGGAGCAAAAGAAGCTGGCCATGCTGCTGGCCATCCTGGAAAAGAATCTGGCCCTTTATCTGCGCAGCAGCGATGTCTTTGTGAATCTCGCAGGTGGGATGCGCAGCGGGGATACTGGTTTGGACCTGGCGATCCTGGCAGCGATCATTTCCAGCCTCAAGGATACTCCCCTTCCCGCAAAGGCGGTTTTTATCGGAGAAGTGGGCCTCAATGGAGAAGTGAGGCCAGTTTCGCAAACGGACAGCCGCGTCAATGAAGCTGTCAAACTAGGCTACGAGCAGGTATATGTCTCCGCTCACAGCAAAGTGAAAGCTCGCAAGGGAGTGATAAAGATCAAAGACATCAAAGCTGTTTACGCGCTGTTTAAAGAGTGAGAATCACAGATCGGGCTTGACAATCTGACCCCCGGCCCAAAGATGCTCCCATGAGTTCCAAAGCTTTTATTTTCAGCCTGATCACGGCGTTGGCTCTGGCCGCGCTCTATCACGTCTTTGCCGTCGGACGGTTTTCGTATCCGGAATACCGTCTCACGGTAGGACAGGTGGCCGATTTTGAATTGATCGCGCCCTTCGACTTCCCCGTGCTCAAATCCGAGAAGCAGTTGAAGCTGGATCGCGATCTGGCCCTGGAGCAGCTTGAAGCTCCGTTTAGCGTTTCCGAACAGGTCAGATTCGACTCATTTAGCAAACTCGATCAGCTCTTTACCTTGCTGTCCGAGTATCCGGAAGATTCTCAGAGAGAACAGCTCAGGGCCGCTCTCAATGGGCTGGGCGCTGATCCGGACCCCGCTTTTACTGCTTTGGCACTCAATCCTGATTCTCGAGAAAGGGCTTATGAATATATCTACGAGTCGATCTCGTCGGTGTATAAAAAGCCCGTCTATGAAAATATCCTCAGTGACAGCATCACAGTGCTCAGCGATGAACAGCTCAGGCGCGCCAACCGGGATAGTTTTCAAGACCTTGAAGCCGCCCGGGAAGCGTTTCGAAGCAGGCTGGCGGAACGTGGCTATGGTGGATTCGCCCTCTGGCTTTCCAAGTTTCTGATCGAAGCGGACCTGGTGGTCAATCAGGCCAAGTTTGAGGAACTTAAGCAGCTTACCGTAAGCGCGATTCCAGCCTCAGAGGGGGAGGTGCTGCAAAACGAGATCATCATCCGCAAGAATTCCAGGGTAACGGAAACGGATATCAACAAGCTCAAATCGCTCACGGAGGCTTACAAATCCAGAGACGTGCGACGTTCACCCTGGGAACAGATGGGCTTGTCGCTGGGGATGTTGCTCTATATGCTGATGATCCTGGTAATCGCAAGCTACGCCTTGCCGACCCTGGTGCCCAAGGACTCCGCTCAGGAGGTCTCTCAGTTTCCCATCAACCTGAGTTTCGTCTTTCTGGCCGTCCTGGCTGTCATCAACCATCAAATCCTCGGTCTCAACAACATCCTCATTCCTTTCGCGCTTATCACGCTCAGCGTGGCCACACTGCTGGGCTTTGAATTTGGGATATTTCTGACCATCTGCAACGCCATGGTCCTCAATCCCTTTGTGAACTGGGAATCCTACACCCCGGTGCTGTTGCTGTTATCCACTCTGATAGCCCTGGTGCTGATCCGCAGGCTGGGGGCCTGGCATGAATACATCAGAATGTGGGCCGCGCTCTTTGCTTCCACCCTTGCGGTCAATCTGGCCCTGGCACTCTACAAGAGCGATCCCCTGCTCACGATCCTCAGGAATTCCGGATATGCTTTGATCTCTTCCATCCTTTCCGTGCTCGGTGCCGCGGCAGTGATCTCTTTCTTTGAACGGCGCTGGAATCGCTCTACCAAACAAGCACTGCTGGAACTGCTTGATTTCAATCATCCCCTTCTCAAGAAGCTGGCCACTCAGGCGGTGGGGACCTATCATCACAGTCTGGTAGTTGGAAATCTGGCAGAACGGGCCGCCGAGGCCATCGGCGCTAATCCCTTGCTGGCCAGAGTGGGCAGCTATTACCATGACATCGGCAAGGTGATCAACCACGAGATTTTCACTGAAAACAACGCCGCGTCCTCAGAGATCCATGATCTGCTGGACCCACAGGAAAGCGCCAGAATGATCAGAGACCATGTGAAAGAGGGGATCATCCTGGCGTCCAGATATCACATCCCCCCGGATGTAATCGACATCATCAAAGAGCATCACGGCAGTAGCAAGATCCGCTATTTCCTGGACCTGGCGGAACGCCGGGGCTCCGATCCCAATCCTGAAGATTTCAGCTATCCCGGCCCCAAACCTCTCAGCAAGGAAGCCGCTCTGGTGATGCTGGCAGATATCGTGGAATCCACTACCAAAGCCAAGAACATCAGTTCCAGAGCAGAGCTGGAAAAAATCATCGACACCACGGTCCAGCGCCTCATCTGGGAAGGTCAGTTTGACGAAGCCCCCATCACCATCAAAGACCTCTTTAAGGCTAAGCAGACTATGCTCCCGGTGTTGGAAAGTATCTATCGCAAGCGTCTGGACTATCCTGATGAAAATCCCAAACCGGAAGCTCCTGCCAATGCTTGAAGTCATCAACGAAAGCGGCGTGGAGATCGATCCCCTGCCGCTAATCAGGATCGCTGAGTTAATCTGCGCGGAAGATATTCCTGATCAGGTAGCGGAGCTTACCTTGCTGATCTGTGACAGTAAACGGATGCGCCAGCTCAACAAGACCTACCGGGGTAAGAATGAGGATACCGACGTCCTCAGTTTCCTGAGCGATTCGATCCCTTCAGAGCAGGCTGTCAGAGGCCTGAAGTGCTTAAGGGGTGATATTGTTGTTGACATAAATCAGGCCGACAGACAAAAGGGTTTTCACAGCTTGGAAACCGAGCTGCAGTATTTATTGATTCACGGCCTTTTGCATCTGCTGGGCCATGACCACATTAAAACCCAAGATAAAGAAAAAATGGAACACAAAGAAACATACTTTCGCTACAAGCTCATAGGTGCATGCTAAAGTGGACGAAGGCCCCGCGTTTACATTGATCGGGCTGCTGTTTTTGTCAGCCTTCTTTTCAGGATCCGAAACCGCTTTTTTCTCACTCTCACGCCTCTATCTAAAAAAGATGGAAGGATTTGGTACTCCGGGAGCGAAGCGCGCTTTGACGCTGTTGAAGAAACCCCGCCGGCTGCTGATTACGCTCCTGCTGGGAAACACCTTTGTCAATATGGCGATCTCGTCTCTGGCCACTCTGACGGTGATCGGGATTGCGGAGAAATACAGCAGTTGGAGCCTCTCTTCGCTGGTGACGGTGCAGATCATCCTCACCACGGTCGTCATCCTGGTGTTTGGCGAGATCATCCCAAAACTGCTGGCATTGTCTACCGCCAGTGCTTTTGCCCGGACTACCAGCATGCCGCTACAGATACTTCAATATCTGCTATTCCCGCTGGTGTGGGTGTTTGAACGCCTCTCAATGCTGGTCTCCAGAAAGCAGGGGGCGGATCATTATCCAGGCCAAAGCATTACCAGCGAGGAGTTTCACAATCTCATCCATTCCGAAAGCTCCAATCACTCGCTGGAAGACCATGAGAAGCAAATGCTGGTGGGTCTTTTCCGCTTTCGGGAAGCTCAGATCAGCGAGATTTACGTACCACGCGTGAAGATCAGTGCCATCGAAGAAGAAGCCAGCCTGGAAGAGCTGAGAGATTTGATTTTGGAGACGGGCTATTCCCGCATCCCGGTCTATCGGGAAACCATCGATGACATTATCGGGATCGTCTATGTGAAAGACATGCTGCTCTATCCGGAAAAGACTTCCATTACCGAGATCATGCGGCCAGCCTGGTTTGTGACGGAAAACATGAAGGTCCAGGCCCTGTTGAATCAGTTCAAGACCCGCAAGATGCAGTTGGCCGTAGTGGTGGATGAGTATGGCGGCACTAGTGGGATCATCTCTTTGGAAGACATCCTGGAAGAGATCGTGGGGGAAATCCATGATGAATATGACCATGAAGAAGCCCCTGAGATCACGGCCCATTCAGACAATCATTTTACCGTGAGCGGTAGCTTCAACATCCGTCAGTTCAACCACCAGTTCTCCACAGATATAGATCCGGAGGAGTTTGACAATCTGGCCGAATACCTGCTTTCTCACTTCAACCACGTGCCCCAGTCCGGTGAAAGCCACACTCTGGACGGCCGGGTAAAACTCACTATTCTGGACAGTGACGGCAAGAGCATCAAGCAGGTGGAAGTAATTACTCTAAATGAAGATACAGATATCTAAGCACTGGCTGCCGGCCATCCTGATGCTGGTCCTCTGCCTGAGCTTGCAGGGCAAGCGCATGAGCTACACCGTCAAGGCCATGGGGCTTAGCGTCGCCAGCCTCAGCATTGAACGTGATCCAGGTGCCAGCCTTGTGAGTGTAAAGACCAAATCTCTGATCACCAATGCCCTCTTTCCCTCCATAGACAATGCATACACGATCAGATACAGTAGCGGCTATCTCCCTCTCAAGTACAATCGTACTGTGCGTCAAAACAAGCTGAATGACAACGTGCTCACGGTCTATGACCACTCCAAGAGCCTGGCCGCGGAATCCCACTCCCGAAACGGTGAAACCATCACATACAAGATTAATCCCGCTACCAGGGACTTTTTCTCTTTTATCGCCATGCTTAGTGACGGCAAGGCGGGTGCGGGAAACTATGAGCTTGACGCCAACGGTTCGCTCTGGAAAGTGAGCGTCAGTTATCTGGGCAGCAAGGTCATTAAAACCGCCGCCGGGAAATTTAGCGCCAGGGGCTACAAGCTTAGCTTCAGCAGCGCCACTCACAGCAAAGCTCCCTACGTGGATATGGTAACCCACAACCTCTTTCAAAAAGGCAGCAAAGTAGAGCTCTGGGTGGACGGCAAAGGACTGGTGGTAAAAGCCAGCATGAAAAAAGGTGCCATCGGAAGCAGTTGGGAGCTGAAAGACATCACCCCATGAGCGTTAAAAAGCCCGGCACCACCTCTTTGGTCCTCACCCTCCTGTGGTGGGCCCTGATCTGGATACTGTCCTCGGTCCCATCGGATGATCTGCCTTCACTGCAGATCTTTTCAAGCGACAAACTTGCCCATATCGGAGTTTACTTTGTCCTCGGCCTCTTGGTGAATTCCTGGTTGAAGACCAGGCAAATCAAGGCTTCCAAGCGTTCTCTGATCTATCTGGCCTTGCTCTGCAGCGCTCTTTTGGATGAGTATCATCAAAGCCTCATCCCTGGCCGCTCAGTTTCCATCTATGACTTTCTGGCCAACGCTCTTGGCCTCGGCTTTGCCTGGACGGCAGGTTTACTGAACCGTGATCAGCGCCCAGAATCTTAGCCTTCAAATGGGTGATAAGCCCATTTTGAAAGATATCAGCTTTACTCTGCCGGACGGGCACAATCTCATCGTCCTGGGACGCAGCGGTAGCGGCAAAACCGTGCTGAGCAAGACCCTCATGGGCTTCTACATGCCCACCGCTGGAAGCGTGACTATCGACGGCAGGGACGTGTATGCCGATCCCGACTCCGGAAACGAATCTACCCAGGACCAGTTTGCCATCGTGTTTCAAAACGCCGCGCTGCTGGATTCCATGAGCGTGTTTCAAAACGTGGCCTTGCCGCTTTATACCAGAGGCGAAAAGGACACCAGTCAGGTGCGGCAAAAGGTTCAAATAGCTTTGGATGAAGTGGGTTTGGGCGATACTATGGAAAAGTTTCCATCCGAGCTTAGCGGTGGGATGCGAAAACGCGTGGGTATCGCCAGGGCCCTGGTTTACAATCCCCGCTACATCGTTTTCGACGAACCGGTCTCAGGCCTTGATCCCATCACTTCTGATGAGGTGCTTTACTATATCAACCGGATCGTAAGCTCCAAAACCGCCACCACCATCACGATCACCCACGAAGTCCGCGATCTGGAAAGGGTGGGAGACATGGTCCTCTTTCTGGAATCCGGAGAAAGCCGCTATTTTGGACCTCTGAATGATCTGCCCTCCCTGCCTGATCCATTGATCCGCAAGTTCTTTGGCCTCCCATGAGCTCCGTTAAACCCCGTCCCCTGATCTTTCTGGCTTTCATCACGGCCATTGCCTGCAGCGTTCATATTGTGGAAAGCCTGGTGTCCAGAAGTCTACCACTGCCTTTTTTGAGGCTGGGGCTTTCAAACGTGGTGGTCCTATACCTGGTGATGGAAAAGCAAGTATGGCAAGCAGTAGCTGTAAACATAACAAAATCCCTGATCGGAGGAGTGGCCACCTTCACTTTTCTGACTCCCGGTACCATTTTGTCTTTGGGTGCTGGCCTGGCAGCCATCGCGATCATGGAAATGGCCAGACGTTCCAGGCTCGGTTTCAGCATCTATGGAATCAGTCTGGCAGGCGCTACCGCTCACAACCTGGTGCAGTTGCTCATCATCAAATGGGTGGTTCTGCACCAGCGGGGAGTTTTTATGTTGACACCTATCCTGCTTTTTTTGGGATTGATCAGTGGATTACTAATAGCGCGGATTGCGCAGGCTGTATTCCCACGCATAAATGAACTAAGGCTTGTTAATAATGATTTATAGAGACCGCAAGACCCTCATGAGGATTCTGGGCTATCTGGGCCTGGGATTCTGTGTTCTGACCGGCATCGTGCTGGGATTGTTCTGGTTTTACCGGGATGATCTTCCTCCCACGGCAGAGCTGCGCAACTTTGTGCTCCGCACCGGCAGCGAAGTCTACGACCGCAATGGCCGCATGATTTACCTGTTCGCTTTTGAAAAGCGTAAGCTGGTATCCGTCAAGGAATTGCCTCCCCATCTCATCGACGCTTTGGTAGTCACAGAGGATAAGCGTTTCTATCGCCATTTTGGCATTGATCCCTTTAGCTTTGTCAGGGCCGTGCTGGTGGATATACGCACCCGGGATTTCTCTCAGGGGGCCAGCACTATCACACAACAGATGGCGAGAAACATGTTCCTCACCCTGGATAAACAGGTATCACGCAAGATGAAGGAAGCTATTCTGGCCCTGCGCATCGAAGCCACCTTCAGCAAGGAAGAGATTCTGGAAATCTACTTCAATAAAATCTTCTGGGGGGGCCAGATCCACGGAGTGGAGACCGCGGCGCTGTATTACTTCAACAAACACGCCCGGGACCTCAGCATCGCTGAATCCGCCATGCTGGTGGGCATGATCCAAAGACCCAATTACTACGATCCCATCCGCAAGCCCGAAAACGCTAAACGTCGCAGGGACCACGTCCTCGAACGGATGTTCAAGGCCAAAAAGATCAGCGAGGAAGATTATGCCATCGCGGTAAACACTCCCGTCAAGCCCCAGGCCGGCTCTATGAGGAGATTTGCCTCCGATTATTTTATCGAGCATATCAGGACTTATCTGGAGAAAAAATACGGCACCGAGCGCCTTTTTGAAGGCGGGCTGAGGATTTACACTACGCTTGACCCTGATATTTCAGGGGTGGCAGATTCCGTGCTCAACAACTATCTAGCCAACATCGAAAACAGCTCCGGCCATCGCAACAAATATTCTCATGTGCCTGCTGGCGCGCAGGATATCGATACCCAATACATCCAGGGCGGGCTCGTCCTGATGGAAAACAAGACCGGCTTTGTGAGAGCTCTGATCGGTGGAAGAAACTTTGAACACAGCAAGTTCAACCGCATGACCCAGGCCAAACGCCAGCCCGGTTCATCCATCAAACCCACATTTTACACTCTGGCGATCGAAAAGGGCTACACGCCCTCTACCATAATCAGCGATTCTCCCTTTACGTTGGGAAACTGGTCTCCCCAAAATGCCGGACGTAATTATCACGGATACACCAGGATGCGCGTCGCCCTCACTCATTCCTACAACATCTGGGCGGTAAAGTGCGCCTATGATCTGGGGCTCGACGTCGTCAACGAGGCCTTCAAGCGCTTTGGCCTGAATCGCCGCGCCGAAAACCTCACCGCGGCCCTGGGATCGCATGAGATCATCCCCATTGACCTAATTTCCGGATTCACCACCTTCCCCAATGACGGCATGAGAGTGTCGCCAGTCTTCATCACCAAGGTCGAAGATACCAGTGGACGGATTCTGGAACGCGGGACGGGGCAAAAGCACCGCGTCTGTTCTCCGGAAGTGGCTTACATCATGACCAGTATGTTGGAATCGGTCTTCAAGACCGGTACCGGAGCAGGTGCCAGAAGTGGATATTCCTGGCCCGGAGCTGGAAAGACCGGCACTACTTCAAATAACTACGATTCCTGGTATATTGGTTTCAACGAGCTCTTCACCCTCGGTATCTGGACTGGATTTGACAACAGCAACCTCTTCGCCGGCAAAGCTCAAGCCTCCAACATGTGGGGACGCATCATGGCCCAGGCTATCAAGATCGACAACAATGGCCGTTACCCCAAAGCTGACGATCCCCGCTATGCCTTCAACGTTCCGGAGCGGATCGTCAAGCGCAGCATCAATCCCTACACCGGTTTTACCACCAATGGCGGCGGGATTGAGGAAGTCTTTATCGAAGACAATATCCCACCCGCGGTGGCTGATACCCTCCAGTTCAATTTCTACCCTACGCGCTGGGGTTACAACGACCGTCTGGAAACCCGCTGAGGCCTTTGCCAGGTTGAGAAAGATTATTTTCCCGCAGATTACTCATTTCCCGCGGATTACGC
>JAGOIY010000018.1:0-10707 GCA_017995405.1 Candidatus Cloacimonadota bacterium | reverse complement strand
CGCGGGAAAACTGCCCACCTGCCTTTTCAACCCACTCAAGCTGCTCAATCTTCTCAATTGAATCCAGAGGGCCCTCCTGGTGATCCACTCCATCCTCTACCGCGTATTGATCCTCCTGATTGCCAGTGGCTTTGTGACCTACATTGTCCACTGCATCCGTTTCTACTGGGGTTACAAGAACTACCAGCCCCTCCTGAGCTTCAAAAAGCGGACTGTCTCGATCGTGGTGGTCTGCCACAATGAGGCAGCCAATCTGCCCACTCTGATGACCTGCCTGGTCAATCAAAAGTACCCCCGGGAGCTCTATGAGATCATTGTGGCCGATGACGATTCCACAGACGATACAGAGCAAATCATCCGCTCCTATGAAGACAGCGGCGTCCCGGTCCATTACATCAAGGTGAAAGGCAGAGAGAAGGTGGTCTCCCCCAAAAAGCAGGCCATGGAAATCGCCATCAAAGCAGCGGGGAGAGAGCTCATCCTCACGACGGACGCGGACTGTGTGGTTCCGCTGACCTGGGTGAGTTCTATGGTGGAAGCCTTTACCGATGACGTTTCGATGGTGGCGGGCTATTCCAGGACCCAGATCAGGGACTGGGACAAAGCATCACTGCTGCACAAGTATGAGCACTTTGATTTTGCGGCCACATATCTGGTTCTGGGGGGTGGTTACACCCTTGGCAAAAGCTGGGCCTGTATAGGTCAGAATCTTGCCTACACCAAAGCCGCCTGGGAATCTGTAGGTGGTTTTGACAAGATCCGGCATCTGATCTCCGGAGACGACGTCAACCTCATGCAGTTGATGCGTCGCAGCGGCCACCGCATCATCTTCAATTTCAATCCGCAGTCCTTCGTTTACACTCATCCGGTGCCGTCCTGGAAGCGGCTGGTCAATCAACGCTCCCGCTGGGCTTCCAACATGAAATACCAGCTTACCTTCAATCCGGAGTTCTTTTTCATTCTGCTCAGCATGGCTTTTATGTATTGGGGCGGGCCCTTGATGCTGATCTTCAACTGGCAGCTGGCCCTGGCGGTCTTTGCCTTCAGGATGCTGATCGAGATCACTTTTCTCAGCTATGCCCGGTCCCGGTTTGGAGTCACTGCCAGGATGATGCGCTTCTACCCCATCTGGATGGTGATCCAGACCTTTTTCCTGGTCTTCACGATGGTGCTGGGCCAGTTTAACCTCTTCATCTGGCACGGTAAAAGACCCCCCAAAGGAGCACGAGTGTGATCATTTTCGACGACCAGCCAATTGCCTTTTACCCCCTTGCCCTCACCCGTTCCACGGGAGATCTGCGTTGCGGCATCCTCAAGCTGCGCCAACGTTTACAAGCCTTGATCGATGACAGTGAAGACAGCGTCTGGATAGAGCCACGCCTTGCCGCTTTATACCAGGAGCGGCATCCCGATTGGCGCATCAATCAGCCCGCTTCAGAAGGTGATCTGTTGGTGAATTCCTGCCTGATTCCAAGCTCTGAGAATATCGCTCTGCTCAAAGCCCTCAAGCCAGGTGCCGCGCTTTACTCGGACTCCCGGCTCGTGGCCTCCAGGCTCGCGTCTCCCCTTCCCCACCTTTGCCAGGCAAAGGAGGAGCACGGGATAGGCATAGGTGATGTAAAGGAGGCTGATAGGAAAGGAATGCTGTTCAGACACCTGGCTGACCTCGTGCATGCCTCTCCAGAGCTTATAAGACAAGATTTTGAGCAGTTTTTCTATGACAAGGACAACGCCTTTGAGACGGAACCCGGCGTCACGGTCCTGGACCCCTATTCTGTCTGGATCGCTGAGGATGTCACCCTCAAACCCGGAGTGGTCCTGGATGCTTCAGGCGGACCAATCGTGATCGATGAGGGGGCTGTGGTGATGCCCAACGCCGTCCTGATGGGGCCTTGCTATATCGGTAAAAAGAGCCAGATCAAAATCGGTGCCAAAATCTATCCCGGCACCAGCATCGGGCCCGTCTGCAAAATCGGCGGCGAAGTGGAAGACAGTATCTTTCAGGCCTATTCCAATAAGCAGCACGACGGATTTTTGGGACATTCCTTTGTGGGCGAATGGGTTAATCTCGGGGCCGACACCAATAACAGCGACCTCAAAAACACCTACGCCAATGTGGATTTTTACAGCTACGAAGCCGGTCAAAAGATCGACAGCGGCTCCATGTTTATGGGCTGCGTGATTGGCGATCACAGCAAACTGGGCATTAATTGCTCCATCAATACCGGCACGGTGATCGGCGTGGGAGCAAACCTGTGGGGCAGCCCCCTGATCGATGGCTTTATCCCAGACCTCAGTTGGGGCATGGCAAACGATCTGAAATCTTATCGGGTACCTGCTTTCCTGTGGACGGCAAACCTGGTGAAAGAACGCCGCAACCTGCAACTTGGCAAGGCCGAACGCGAGCTCTATCTGGAAATTGCCAGGTCGAGACAGGATCACGCGGCTTCCCAAACCTCTAATGGAGTATAAATGCAAGATTATATAGAAGTGGAATTCCGCACCGGACGGCTGGGCTATTATCAAAACAGCTCCGGCCTGCCCATCCAGCCGGAAGACCTGATCATTGTGGAAGTGGAACGCGGAGACGACATCGCTCAGGTGGTGCATCTCAGCATCAACAGCACCGAGATCGCGGCCTCCGTTCAAGGCCCCCGTCAGTATCACATCAAGCGTCTGGCTTCCGATGAAGACATCGAGAAGATGGGCAACCTGAGCTACGAAGAGGAAAAAGCCGCCAAGACCTTTATGGACATCCTGGAGCGCTATCCCTTCACGATGAAACTGATCGACACCGTCTATCAGTTTGATGGCAACAAGCTTACCTTTTTCTTTTCCGCCGAAGGACGCATCGATTTCCGAGTCTTCGTGCGCGAACTTGCCAACGTGTTCAAGACCCGCATCGAACTGCATCAGACCACCGGGCGCGACGAGGCCAAACGCCTGGGAGGCTTTGGGATGTGCGGCAATCAATACTGCTGTGGCAGCTTTCTGAAGCGTTTCAATCAGGTTACCATCAAAATGGCCAAAGATCAAAATCTGGCCGGCAATCTCTCCAAAATTTCGGGGCCCTGCGGAAGACTGCTCTGCTGCCTCAATTTTGAAGAAGATTTTTATGTGGAAGAATCCCGCGAGTTTCCTACTCTGGGGACCTGCGTGATGCTGAAAGGCAAGAAGATGTATGTCTTCAAAAACGACGTGCTCAACAAGCGGGTCCACCTGACCGATGAAGACCAGTTGCTCACCGAGCTGCCCTTGGAAGAATACCAACAGCTTACCGTGGTGGAAGTTCCGGATCTGGAACCATGCTAAACAGCCTCTACGGAATCAGGCCCTCAGATCTTGGTGCCCTGATAATTAAAGACTTTCCAGCCTTTCGCACGAAACAGCTGCTGAGCTGGGTCTATCAGAAAATGGTCTTTGATCCTGATCACATGAGCAACCTGCCCAAACCCTTCAAAGCCTGGCTGAACGAGGCCTTCGATCTCAGCATGCCGGAAATCGTGGACAGACAGATCTCCCGCGACGGCTCCATCAAGCTGCTCCTGAAGCTCAAGGACGGGCTGGAAGTGGAAGCGGTACTGATCCCTGAAGGTAAAAAAAGGACCCTCTGTGTGTCTTCACAAACAGGCTGTGCCAGAGCTTGCGCTTTCTGCGCCACGGGAACTTTGGGGCCGGGAAGAAATCTGCTGCCACATGAAATAGTGCAGCAGGTGCTGCTTGCCAGCCAGATACTGATACAGCAGAACGCTTCCGACGGATCGGAATCCGAAGCTCCGGATGGGACCGATCACCTCACCAATATCGTCTTTATGGGCATGGGCGAACCGCTAGACAATTTTGACAACGTCATGGAAGCACTGCGGATCATCCAGGACCCTGCCGGACTGGCCTTTAGCCCTCGCCGGATCACGGTTTCCACCTGTGGGATCGTGCCTGGCATTATCCGTCTGGCCGACATGGGCGTCAAAGTCAAACTGGCCCTATCGCTCAATTCAGCCGTCGACTCCATCCGGGACAAACTGATGCCTGTGAACCGCCTCTACCCTCTGCCCCAGTTAAAGACTGCCCTGCAGTATTTTAAAGGCAAAAATCCCTTCCGGATCACCTTCGAGTATATCCTCATTCCCGGTGTAAATATGGATGAGACGGCCATCAAAGCCCTGCGTCGTTTCACCGGCGACCTGGCCTCCAAGATCAATTTTATCCCCTTCAATCCCGTTCCCCAGCTCGGGTACCGCGCTCCCACCAAAGCCGAAGTGGAGAGCTTTATGGCTGCGGCCGCTTCGTTGCCGCAAGCTATCACGCTCAGAAAAAGCAAGGGACAGGATATCAATGGGGCTTGCGGACAACTGGCCCTTAACCATCTATCAACTAAACAAGTTGAGAAGGTTGAGAGGGTTAAGAAAGCTGAGAGATAAACGGCTAAAACCCTCTAAATCTTCTCAACCCTCTCAAGCTACTTTTTAAGAGAATCGACAGGAGTTTGACATGAATAAGATCGAAGCCATTGCCAGACGGTTGTTTCCCAATAATGAGCTCTGCCGTTGCGGAGGCGATCACGTCATTTGTCTGCAGTGTGCCGTCTGTCGCGCCGACCAGCCAGACCAGTTATGGAATCCATCCCAGGGCATAGCCGCTGTAATCGATGCTACGGTGTTGAAAGCCAATGCCAGTCAGGAAGAGGTGAACACGCTCTGCGAAGTTGCCAACGATCACCACTGCGCCTCGGTCTGCGTGAATTCATGGTTCAGCCACATCGTTCGGCTGCGTCTGGCAAATCCGGTCAAGAACTGCACTGTGATCAACTTTCCCCTGGGGGCAGGATGCCTCGAGGCGGTGGTGGAAGAGGCCAAAGCAGTGATCCAGCACGGAGTTCAGGAAGTGGACATGGTGCAATCCCTCAGTGCTATTCGCAGTGGCCATCCCAAGCTCTCATACGACATCGTGAAAGCAGTGGCGGAAGTTTGCCGCAAAGAAGAAGTGCGCTTGAAAGTAATCCTGGAAACCTGCTATTTATCTGAAGATGAGATCATCGCCAGCTGCCTCTACGCCAAGAAAGCCGGGGCCGATTTTGTGAAGACTTCCACCGGTTTTGGCAGCGCTGGGGCCACTGTGGAACATATCAAGCTGATGCGTCAAAGCGTGGGACCCAAGCTAGGCGTGAAAGCCAGCGGTGGAATCCGTGACCGCGCCACCGCGTTGGCAATGCTCTCTGCAGGTGCCAACCGGATCGGTGCCAGCAGCGTTCAAGCTCTGATCTGAGGATTTATGCGCGTTATCATCGCGGGCTACAACGTCGATAGCTCTCTTTTGCACAATCTGGACCAAGACCTCGCCACCCCGGAAGTGCTATCAGCCGCTTATGCCAGGATCAGTCGTAGCGTTAAAACCGCTTCCGAATTGAGGATAGAAGCCCTGCGCGAGATCGCTAAGGCCAGGACCTCCAACCAGAAGATCATCTTTGAGATGGGCCACGCTTCCGTGGCTGAACACGCCGTCTTCAATATCGATCTGATCGGGATATCCAGATGCCTCACCGAGCAGGTCCAGCGTAGCCGTCTGGCCTCATTCACGGAAAAATCCCAGCGCTATGTAACCTTCGACAGAGATTATGTGGTCCCCGCGGAACTGGACGCGACAGAAGCTCTCAAACGCGAATACACAAGGCTTTGCGACCTGCTTTTTGAAGAGTACGCTCTCAGCCTCGCCACGCTGGTGGAACAGCTGGCAGAGAAGCATCCTCAGCTGGGCAAGCGCGATCTCGAGACCATGGCCAAAGAGGATGCCAGATACATTTTGCCATTGGCTACCAAGACTCAAATGGGCATGACGATCAATGCCCGTAGCCTGGAAGTGCTGTTAAGAAGGCTGTCATCGGTATCTACCAATGAAGCTAAACTGTTGTGGGATAAGCTGTACAGCCAGGTAAGCGCCATCTCTCCGTCCCTGATCCGCTATACCAGTGCCCAGCCCGGTGAGTTTTGCCTCGAAAGCGTCGTACCGAAGCCTCCAGACCAGCCGCACAGATGGGCTAAACAACTGCCCTCCTCCACTTTGCTTTCATCGACAGCTCAGGCGGATGAGCTGATTTTAGCCATTTTGCTCTTTGAACAGGGCCACGGCGACCCCCAAACGTGGCAACTGCATCTCTCCAGACTCAGTGACAGTGCTAAAAGCGGCTTGTGGCAACGGCTCTTTCAAGACCTGAAACCCTGGCAAAAACTACCCCGCGCCTTTGAAGCCATGGAACTGGATTACCTGCTGGAGCTTTCTGAATGCGCATGGGGACAGCTCAAACGTCATCGCAGCGCCACCCTGATCAAGAGTTCACACATCGACTCGGGCGGCCCTTTGGTGATTCCTCCCTCGATCCAGATCTCCGGACGTCAGGATCGCTGGCAAGAACTTGCATCCCAGGTTTTTGCGTTCAGAGACAAACTTGCTGGTCCCCTGAGGCCATATCTGCGCATCAACGCCGAAGCGGTAAAAGTATATGCCAGATTGAACCTCCGGGAGCTATATCATTTCAGCCGTCTCCGCTCCGATGAACATGCCCAGTGGGAGATCAGGCAGCTTTCTGACGTCATGGTAAGCCTCGCCAAAGCTTCCGCTCCCAATGCGACGGCCTTTTTGGGTGGTAAGAGCAGCTTTGACAGCCTGATACGATGATGCTTCCAGCTCACCTGATCAATTAAGTTTCCTTTCACCCTGAATAGCTTTGAGCATACACTATTATATGTAATTCAATAATTAAGGTGGTATGATATGACAAGCGACAAGATAATCCTTGGCATAAGTTCTTGCCTGATGGGCAATAACGTACGCTTCGACGGTGGCCATAAATACGATGACTGGCTGATGGAAACCCTGGGGCCCTGGGTGGAATGGGTGCCCGTCTGTCCGGAGGTGGAATGCGGTCTCAGCGTTCCCAGAGAAGCTCTGAGGCTGGTTGGCGATCCTGAAGCTCCGCGTCTGGTGCATGTGAAAAGCGGCATTGATCAGACTCAGCGGATGATTGACTGGAGCGCGCCCAGAATAGAGGGCCTCAAAGCAAAAAAGCTCTGTGGATATGTGTTCAAGAGCAAATCCCCCTCCAGCGGCATGGAAAGAGTTAAGGTCTATCCGGAAAAAGGAGGGGCCGCCCGCAAGATCGGTGTAGGGATTTTTGCCCGCGAGTTTATGAAGGCCTTTCCCCTCCTGCCCGTGGAAGAGGAAGGCAGACTGCACGATCCGGTCTTGAGAGAGAACTTCATTGAGCGCGTTTTTGTGATGAAGCGCTGGAACGATCTGATCGAGACTGGGATCAATCCAGGCGCGATGGTGGAATGGCATACGCGTCATAAACTTATGATCATGGCCCACAGCGTCCCCCACTACCGGTCCATGGGAAAACTGGTGGCGGCCATCAAAGATCATAGCCCTCAGGCTTTTGCGTCTGCGTATCTGGAACAGCTCTCGCAAGCTCTGCGAAAACCTGCTACTCCCAGCAAGCATCTCAATGTCCTGCAGCACATTATGGGATATTTCAAACAGGAGCTAAGTCCTTGGGAAAAAGCTGAGTTGCTGGATATTTTCTCTATGTATAAAGATCGGCACTATCCTCTCATCGTGCCCGTCACTCTCCTCAATCACTATGTAAACAAATACGATAAAGCGTATCTGAAAGCTCAGCATTACCTCAATCCCCATCCCGTGGAGCTGAATCTGCGCAATCATTCTTAGTAGCTGAGTCTGTTTTCTCTATTGATCTGCTATCTTTGTTAAGCATTTGACAAAAAGCCCCCTCTCAAATTAATGGCCCAAAAAACATTGAAATCGATCGCGTTCAGCGCGTTATATCAAGGAGTCTCATGCCCACCATCACGATAGACGGAAACAGCCTCAGACTGGAAGATGTGGAAACCATCGCCACTGGAGCGGCCCGCGTTGAGCTCACCCCGGCCTGTCTGGAAAAGGTAAAAGCCTGCCGGGCCTTTGTGGATAAAGTGATATCTGAAGGCCGCATTGTATATGGCCTCACCACCGGTTTTGGCAAATTCAGCACTGTCACTATCCCCCCAGAGCACATTGCCGAGCTGCAACTGAATCTGATCCGCAGCCATGCCACCAATCTTGGCGAGCCTTACAGCAAGCAGCAGACACGCGCCATTATGCTGCTCAGGATCAACGTATTGGCCAAAGGCCATTCGGGCATCCGGCCTCAGACGCTGATAACACTGGTAGAGATGCTCAACCGCGGTGTCCATCCCATCATTCCAATGCGGGGATCGGTGGGGGCCAGTGGAGACCTTTCTCCCTTGTCCCATTTGGTCTTACCTCTGATCGGAGAAGGTGAAGCGGAGTATCAGGGCAAGCTTATGACCGGGGCGGAAGCTATGCAGGCGGCAGGAATAGAACCTGTCAGACTTGAGGCCAAGGAGGGCCTGGCGCTAAACAACGGAACTCAGGTGATGGCAGCGTTGGGAGTTCTGGGTCTGCTGCAGGCTGAACGCCTTTGTTTGCAGGCAGATATTGTAGCCGCGGCCAGCATTGACGCTCTCAAGGGTACTCCCAGAGCTTTTGATCCGCTGGTACATGCTCTCAGGCCTCACCCCGGCCAGAAAGCCAGCGCTTCCAACATAAACAAGCTGCTGCAGGACAGTCCATTAAGGGAGTCTCACCGGGATTGTGGAAACGTGCAGGATGCCTATTCTTTGCGCTGCACACCTCAGGTCCATGGGGCCGTGAGAGACGCTTTGGCCTACGCCCGTGGCGTTTTGGAGATCGAGATCAACAGCGCCACTGATAATCCCCTGATCTTTCCGGAGGAAGATAAAGTGATCTCCGGCGGCAACTTCCATGGTGAGCCCCTGGCGATCGCGCTGGACTACATGGCTATCGCAATCAGCGAACTGGCCTCCATATCAGAGCGCCGAATAGAACAAATGCTGAATCCTTCTCTCAACCGCGGGCTGAGTCCTTTTCTGGCCAAGCGTCCGGGGGTGGATTCCGGCTTCATGATCGCGCAGCTCACAGCCGCCTCAATGATCAGTGAAAACAAGGTTTTAGCGCATCCCGCCTCGGTGGACAGCATTCCCACATCCGCCAATCAGGAAGACCATGTGAGCATGGGTTCCGTATCAGCCATCAAGTATCTGCAGGTGGCAAAAAACGTCTGCAGCGTGTTGGGCATCGAACTGCTGATCTCGATGGCGGCCCTGGACCAGCGTGGCCTGCCCAGCTCGCCAGCCCTTGAGGCCGTTAAATCACTGGTTAGAAAGCATATTGCCGCTTTGGAAGAAGACCGGGTCATGTATCCCGACCTCAACAAAGCGATCGGATTGATTGACACGGCCGCCGTTTTGCAGTCTGTCAGGAACACGGGCTTAGATTTGTGTTGACAAGATTTCCGGCCTCCACAGCCTTCCCTTCATGAGCAAGAGACTGCTACCCGCCGGATTGGTTCTGGGGCTGCTGATCGTATCCTGCGGCCTCAACAACACCATGTACAACGCCCGGAAATATTTCCGATCGGCCCAGGCGCGTCCTCTCAATTCAAACGGCAAGCCCACTCCCCAGGCGATTGATGAATACACCAAGACCATTCAGAAATGCGGGGTCATCATCACCGAGCGCAAGGGCAGCAAGATCATCGACGACGCGCTCTTTCTGTTGGCCCGGGCCCTTTACTACAAGGGCAACAGCGCTTTTCAGGCCAAGGACCAGTTTGAAGCCCTGATCAAAGGTTTTCCTCAGAGCCCTCACTATCCCGAAGCCCATATCTATCTGGCCAGAGTGCTGCGGCAGATCAACCAGCCCCAGGAAGCAGAGAAGCTGCTGGAAAGTTTTGTCCGCGACACCCGCTATCTAAAATTCCACCCCCGTGCCTTGATGGTGCTGGCCGAATTTGAAATCGGAGACAAAGACTATCTGAGAGCCCAATACTGGCTGCAGCGCATCATTACAGACTACCCCGGCACCCCCGAGTTTAAGGAAGCCTACTTCCTTTTTGGCAAAAACTACTACGAACAGAAAGACTTCGCTGCTTCTCTGACCGAGTTTGAAAGGCTGGTAGAGACGCGTGGCATCAGCAAAGAACTCAAGCTGGAAGGCCGTTATTACATCGCCCTCAATCATTTTGAACTTGGTGACCTGGAGCGCAGCGGCAAGATCATTGCAGCCCTGATCAATGATGAATCCCGTCCCGACAAACTAGGCCAGATCAGGGTCCTCAAAGCCCGCTTGCTGCTAGCCGGAGCTGATCCCCAGGCAGGCATCACCGAAGTTGACGACCTGGCAAAGATTTATCCGCGCAGCATGTCTTCCGCGGCGGCTTATTACTACCTGGGTGACCATTACTTTTACAGGGATGGAAACATCGACCAAGCCAGCACCGCATACAACAAGGTCCGCACCGAGTTTCCAAGCTCGGAACTGGTGACGGCATCCCAAGCCAAAGTAGCCGCGCTCAATCAATTGAAGCAAAACCAAAGCCTCTCTGTGACCGGAAACTTGCAGCAGTTTGTGGATTATCACATGCTGGCCGCAGATAACTATGTCAACGCTTTTGCCCTGCCAGATTCAGCTCTGATGATGTATGACCGCATACTGCAGGCGGCCGGACCTGTGAGATCCAAACTGGACAGCCTGAGCATCGAAGCTCTGGCCTTGCAGGCAAGAGCGGATAGCCTCCAGATCGGGATCACGGAGCTTGAAACAGCTCTG
>JAGOIY010000131.1 GCA_017995405.1 Candidatus Cloacimonadota bacterium | reverse complement strand
ACGACCGGCTGAAGCCAGTGTTACAATCAGTTTGGGACACCACAAAACCCTAAAACCCTACAACTCTACAACTCTAAAACCCAGAGACTGACATTACCCCGTTGGAGTTCAAGCGGTCATGATAAAGACAGCCAACTCATTGCGCCAGTCCCGCAGTCGGTTGTATTGCGCCAGTTCCCTTTCACTCAGTTTGGCAATGTCTGGCTTTTCATATCCAGCTTTCCGAGAGTGGTATTCAATAAAGAAAGAATAGTAGATATCGCCACCCGTGTTGATGAATTCCTTCTCGATCCGCACAATGTTTTGCTCTGCACAAAACTTATTGAACTCCTCATCTTCAAAGCGTCCGGCATCCCCGTCGAAACGGACTAAGATTAGTTTGAACATTATCTTCCCTTAAAAAAACCGGCGGGCTCACTTCTCCATCGGCACCACAATTCCCTTGATGATGATGTTTTGGAAGAAGATAAATACCGCCAGAGTGGGAATGGCGGCGATCACCAAAGCGGCGTAACCCACACTCACGCTTGCTCTTTGCATGAGGTTGTAGATGTGCACCATGAGGGTCCACATGCTCTGGTCCTGACAGACGATGAAGGCGAAGAGAAAGTTGCGGTATGCCGCGTTGAAAGCTCCCAGCGCGATCACTGCCAAAATCGGTTTGGAGAGCCAGAGGGTGAACTGCCAGAAGAGGCGAAACTCGCTGGCCCCGTCCAGAGAGGCGCTTTCATAGATTTCGCGCGGCAGGCTGTCGAAGAAGCCTTTGAGCAAAAAGATGAAATAGCCATCCGCGGCAGCGGGTAACACCAGGGCCCAGAAGGTGTTAAGCAGGTTTAAGCGCTTGAGCATGAGGAAATTGGGGATGCCCATCACCATGGCGGGGAAGGCCATCGTGAGCATAAAGAGCATGATGAGCTGATAGCTGAAGCGCGGTTTGAAACGGCTGAGAGCATAGGCCGCCAGGGGGTTGACGGTCACGGCCAGGAGGATGGAGAGCAATACGTAGATGCTGGTGTTTCGAAGCGACCTGGCATCGCTGAGCATCTGGTCCAGGGCCATCTTGTAGTTTCGGCTGATGAATTCCCAGCGGATGGCCGCCTTCCTTTCCAGAAAGCTGAAGTAGTCCATCTCCCTGACTGGGAAAGCGATAGCGTCCCAGCTTGGCAAAGAGTCCCGTCTGGCCAGATTGAGCGACGCGAGGCTGCCGTATTTGCGGCGCAGCCAGTCCCGCCAGTTATGCGCCAGGCTGTGGACCCTGATCTGCTCCGGCTGGGCCTGATTCTGGATAAAGAAACTGAGGTCTTCCACCAGCGCTCCGCTATCCGGAAGCTGTTGGGGAATAGTAACTTGCTCGAAAGAGGAGAGATCGAGCTTCCAGGTAAGGTTGAGCAGACCGATGCTGCCGTATTTGTCTTTGAGCATGGCCCGGAAGGCTGGCAGGGCACTGTCTGTGAGCCCCAGCTGATGGATGTTGAGCACCGCTCTGGCATAACGCAGCCAGGGTTCCCGCAGATGATGGCCCTCCGGAGGACATTCCGACGGCAGGCGAATATCCGTCCAAGCCTGATAGGATGTGCCGTTGAGCCCGTTGAATTTGGCCAGGTCCCCTCCCGCTGAGGGGATGAGCTCACTGTTCACAAAACAGCCGTCCGGGTCCACGAACAGCCTCTGCCAGAGGGGAGTCTGCTCTTTGAACTTGCGGAAGCGTCCCAGATATCCCGAGCTGGAGCTGGTGAAGAGGCGCCGCGTGATTTCCTTTTCCTCCACCACGATCTCCTCCCAGCTCACGGCCCCGGTGCCATAGCGCTTGTTGAACTCCACCAGCGAGTTAGAGTTTTCGCTTCTAAGGATTTTGCGATACTGGCGCTGGGCCAGAGGATAGACGCCGCGGCCATAATGCTCGGCCACGTAATAGTGATAAACGCTGTAGTCCGACTGCTTCAGGAAGGCCTTAAAGTCCTGCCATACTGCCGGATCGGGATTATCAGGAAGCTTCACTTCCGCGAAGGAGATCCAGGAGCCGGGATAGTTGTCCATGAGGCGGCTGCTTTCCTCGTTGTAGCGGCTTTCCAGATATTTCTGATAGAGGGCTTCGTCCTTGTAGAGATATGGTGGTATGAGCTCCATGCGGGTGCCGTCCACGGCACTTTTGATCGAGGAAGAGAGCATCAGGGCAAAGGGATAGAGCATGGTGAGCGAGCCCAGGATGAGGATAAGGTGCATGGCGAGGTTGAGGGCCCGGGTTTTGGGATCGCGGCGGGCGACTTTGCCGATGATGCTCATGAGGGCCTCGTAAAGGCAGAATGGGACATCCGCGAAGCCATCTGGCTCATCTTTCCTCCTGGTTGGCCACGCGGAACTCCATGCGGGAGATGTGTTTGATCTGCATCACGGTGAAGCCCATCAGCATCAGGCTCAGCATCCAGGCCATGGTGGTGGCGAGGCCGAATTTGAGATAGAGGTAGGCCTTTTCAAAGATCAGGAGGTCGGCCACGCGGGTGGCTTCATTGGGGCCTCCGAAGGTCATCACGAGGATGAAATCGCTGGATTGGGCGGCGATGATAAAGGCGGCGATCAGTTGGATGATGATCAGCGCTCTGAGGCTGGGGAAGACGATATGCCTGAGCTTGGACAAAAAACCCGCCCCGTCGATGTCCGCGGCCTCGTAAAGCTCATTGGGGATGTTCTTTAGCGCTGCCAGATAGATCAGCGACCCGGGTCCCATACCGGCCCAGATGCCTGGCAGCACCACACAGAGCATGGCGAGGCTCTCGTTTCTGATCCAGTCGCTTTTAGGCAAGCCCAGCGCGAGCAGCAATTGATTCAGCGCTCCGGCATCGCCTGGAGCGTAAAGCAGCTTCCACAAATAGATTACGATCACTCCACTGATCACCGCCGGCAGATAAAAGATCACCCGGTAGAGCAACTTGGCGTGGGAAACTTCCTGGAGCATGATGGCCAGGATGATGGGTGGCAAAAAACCAAAGCCTAGTGATAAGGCCATGTAATACAAAGTCTTGCCCACAGAGGCCCACCAGCTGGGATCGAAGAGCACTTCCGCCAGATTGCCAAAGCCCACCCAGGGACTGTGGCCCACCAGCTTGTAGTCCTTGGCCGCCATCAGCGATCCCGAGATCAGCGGCACGTATTTCCACATGAAGATGCTGATCACCGCCGGGGCCAGCAATAAGGCTATCCAAAACCAGCGTTTGGAGCTGGGGGAAGCGCTGTTTTTAGTCTGCGGAGCCAGGATGGTCCACACCCTCCAGAGAGTGAGCAGGAAAGCGAAGAGGATGAGGGCCGCGATCACGGCTGCCAGCCTTTCGCGCCTGATCTTTTCGGCCTTGGGGAGGGTGCCGATCATTTCGGCATTGGTGCGTTCCTGAGCTTTTTGGAGCACCCTGAGAATGGCCGCCCTGCGCGTTTGGGGATCATTGCCCAGGCGACCGGAGCGGTCCAGCTTGATCAGCTCATCCAGCGGATAAGTCATAAACTCATATACTTTCTGGCAGTTATCGCCAAAGGGCTCGGGTTTTCCTTCCCGCATAGCGGTCTCGAAGGTTTCCAGCCAGCCCTCAGGGGCATAGCGCAGGTAATCTTCATAACCGTAGCGCTTTAGAAACACGGGATTCTGGGTGCGGCCATAACCGCTTTCCACCATCACCTTGAGGCGGATCTGACGCGCTTGCTCGCTGTCGTAAAAGCGGATATACTCCCAGGCTGCCTCTCTGACAAGCTTGGGGTCGCGGTCTCCCAGGCCGGCGTCGTTGCTGATCCCGGCCCCGCTGAAGATACCCATCATGCGGCAATTGATCTCGCTGCCGCCTTGGCCGGATGGGCCTGCCGGACTGGGAGCGAAGCCGTAGAGGTTGGGATCGTATTTGCCGCCCATGTTTTGCTGGGAAAGATAGTCGTTGCGCATGGCGATCTTGCCTTCCGTCCAGAGATAGCCCCAATCGCCCTCACGCATGGCAAAACCGCGTTGAGGACGGCCGTTCTTATCCTTCCAGGGCTGATTGAGCAGCTCCAGATAATACTCGATGGCCCGCACACCCGCTTCGGAGGCAAAGCTGGCGCGCCAGACTTCCTGGACGGGGTCCCAGAGCACAGCGTCTCCACCCGCGGCCCATAGAAGCGGCAGCCAGTCATACGCGGCCTGAGGACCAGCGGCCAGCACGGTGCCGTAAGTGTTGGTGGCAGGGTCACTTAGCCGGGCCGCGTAGGCTTTGAACTGCTCCCAGTCCCGGGGAGGTTGGTTGGGGTCCAGGCCCACCCTGCGAAAGACGTCCTTGCGATACATCAGCACCCGCACCAGGGTCTCGTAGGGCAACATCCAGACTTTTTCTTCCGATGAGCCTTTCAGTTTGCGCTTGATCACCTGCCAGACGGGCTTTTCCACCCTTAATTGCATGGCCTCAGGGCGCTCGCGGGAGATGAATTCATCCAGGGGATAGAGAAAGTTGTTTTGGATATAAGTGTCGCTCTGGCGGAAGTTTACATAGAGGATGTCGGGTGCCACTCCCCCGGCTATGGCCATCAGTGGACCGGCATCGAGGTCCATGTTTTCGATCTTGATGCCGGAAAAGGCCCTCAACTCGATATGAGGATACTTCTGGCGAAAAGCCTGCACGACCGCGGCGTTGGCCTTGGAATTGGCATC
>JAGOIY010000130.1 GCA_017995405.1 Candidatus Cloacimonadota bacterium | reverse complement strand
AAGGTTTCGGCGTATTTGCCGATCACATACCAGCGTTTGTTGATCCTGAAGGTCATGGAGAGGTTCATCTTGGTGCCGGGTTCATTGATCCTGGCGATGGAAAGACGCTGCTGATTGGTGCGGCTGTAGCTGAGTGAGAAGTTTTCCAGACGTTTCCACTGGGTGTCCACCCAGAGTTTCAACCAGAGGGATTTGCCGTTTTTGTAATCGTGCCCGATGATGTTTTGCCAGCTGACGGAAGCCTTGATCCTGTCCTTGTAGTTGCCCTCCACGATGCCGTTGATGCCGTTGGCGGGTTTGAGGGTTTCCACATAGTCTTCCTTGGTGCGGAACACTCCCAGGCTATCCACCCAGCCGCGTTCTTCTTCATAGTCCTCGTCAAAGAAGCCCGGTACAAACTCGCGGCCGTAGGTGCGGTATTCCAGGTTGACTTTGGCAAACTTGAAATCAGCGTAAATCCCAGGCAGAATGGCCCCGGAACCCATGTCCATGATGTAAGCGTATTCGGAATACACTCCCAGGGTGTAATCTTTGGTACGATACACCGGCAGGGTGACGGCCGCTCCCATCACGGTGGCGGGTTTTTCACGCAGACCAGCGATTCCGGTATACAGCGAATCGGGAGTCACGTATCTGAGGTTGCCATACTGGTTGCGGTCGGTCACGATAGAAAAGCCCAGGATCAGCTCATCGATCACGGCGAGGGTGGAATCCGGGATGGGGCGAAAGCGGGTGGAGAAAGACAGGATCTCGTTTTTCTTGAGGTTGGAAGAGAAGAGCTCAAAGCTGGGAGAGGTGGGTATTTTGGGATTAGCGCCGATCATGAATCCCAGGTTGCGCAGCTGGGGATAGAGCGCCATGTTGGAGTATCTGCGCATGATCAACCCGTTGCCCATGGTGAGGTCTGGAAAGCCGCCCACATGCACATAGACGGGATCTCTGCGATTGGCGTATTTGACATAGTAAAACTTATCCAGGACGTTTTCCCAGTGGTCCCAGTCCTCCACTCTCAAGCGGTAGTCTTGATCGAATAGAAAGTCCAGGTCCAGCCCGATGCCGATCTTCCAGATCTTGAATTCCTGGATGAGGCGGGCCCGGTAATAGGTGAGGGAATCGATGGTCTCATAGCCCACCATCCCGGAAGAGGCAAAACGGGTCTTGGCCTTGACGCTGAAGGGCATGTCCTGGGCTGCCAGCCACAAGGGCAACAGAATAAGGAATAAAAGTAAAGTCTTTCTCATATAGTCTCCCAAGCATCTGGAAAAGAGCATGTTATCTGCAAATCACAAGCTGGAGCGATACAGCCATCCTGTCAATAGATTATTGGCGAAAGCACCCCAAAAAAGATGGAGCGCCTCTCCCGACGCTCCATCCATTGATCAAACAAGTTCTATTTCAGCCTCAGCACCTTGGTCACACCACTGCGGTCATCCTGCACTGCCTTCAGCAGATAGACTCCGGCCGGGACTTCTCTGCCGCTGGTGTCCTTGCCGTCCCAACGGATGCTGCCAGAGCCGCTGGAACTTAACTCCCTGATCTTCTGGCCACGCAGGTTGTGGATGGAGACGCTCAGAGGACCCTTGGCAGAGGAATCCGTCTGGATTGTGAGCTCGTCCACAAAGGGACTGGGCCAGGCCCTAAGCGTCAATTGGGCAGCAGGGACCACTGGATCGTCAGAAGCGCTGCCATATTGCTGCCAGGTGTAGTCTACCCGCTCCTCATCCGTGAACCCGTCGCCATCGTAGGACTGTCCGATGGTATAACTGAGCTGACCGCTGGTATCGTAGTAATACAACTTCTGATGCTCAGGATGCCAGAGCCCGGTCATGTAATACTCGTCAAGTGATTGAGTACGTTGCAGCTGGCCATTGTATTGATAAGTCGTGCGGTAATTCGGCTCCCAGCCCGAGCCATTCCAGAGCTGCGAGTTTGACAGAGTGATCAAGCCCGGAAAATCAAAGCCGTCGTTCATCATCATCAGGGACAGATTTGCGGAAGCGTATTCGATAAAATCCGCTCCGGTGCTGGCATCCTGAGGATGATACTGATAGCTGGTACGATAATCCTGCACCCAGTTGGTGGAATCCGGAGACGTGTAGCTGAGCTCCTCAATGATGCGGCCTTGGGTGTCAAAGCTGAAAGTGGAGTGAGTGTAATAGGATGTTTTTACTTCTTCTCCCATGTCTTCCCAGCCATAAATCTCAAAGGCCGTCCCGCCAAGATGAATGAAGTGCATGCGGTAGGAAGGCACCCAATAAACCGGCCCTTCCGGATCGGCAAAATACATGGTAAGACCGGTGATGCGGTTTTGGGCATCGTAGGTGCAGGTCTCCATCATCATCGGTAACGGGTAGCCCATCAGGTTCATGTGGATTATATTGGTCACCACCCTGCCGGCGGCGTTGTATTCCAGATAAGAAACCATCATCCCGGGAATCCAGACCCCTTCCGTCTCGTCGTAGGCATTGATGACAATAGAATCTGGATAGGCTGGATGATCAGGGCTGTAATATGGAATCGCCATCATCGATGGTACCCATTCCGAACCATTTGTGTAACTGGTGAGCTGCTGGCTCATTCTCCAGGCCCGGTAACCGAGCTGGGAGCTATTGAAATCAAATACTCCGCGACCGTCGAAGACGCCAGCCGAAAGCAACATGGGCAATAGCACCAGCATCAAAGGCACGTAAAACTTTCTCATCATACACCTCGTGTTTTGTATTTATGCTCCCAGCTTGTGGGCTGGGGATTCCGTGTCAATAAAAATCGCTTCCGGATAACAAAGATCAAGGCCGGGATGGATCACCGCTGAGAGGGGACCGAGATCCAGACGCTGTTTTCGTTCAAATAATAGATCAGTTCTATCCCCGGCACTGTATAGCTGGAATTGCTGGCGGCCTTGAGCAGAGCGTTGTCATGGTCATAGGACAGATCATAGCCATTGACCGTGTCGATCTGAGTCCAATCCAGCTCATTTGGATAGCCGCCATACTCTTGCGTGTAGTCGTCCAGCCACTTATAGACCTGCGCCATCACTGGCATGAGCTCGCTGTACAGATACCCGATCTCATTCATGCGCTCAAAGAAACGGCCGTTCATAGTGATGGTAATGGCCGGAGGACCTGCCCAATAGTCCTCCCAGCTATCATAACTCACGGCAACTGTGTCCACGGGAGCGGGACTTTCCTCGAACCAGTAAGATGAATCGATCGGTGCCGGCGTATCCCAGTAATCATCCCAACCGTAATAGTCGGATGAGTCCGCCACTGCAGGAGTGGGCCAGGTTTCTTCCTCTGGAGCGGGGGCAGTTTCCAGGCCGTCTTCCAGGCCGATGTTTGCCAGCAGGGACATGATCAGCCCCATCAGCCAGGTTTCGTCTTGCGCTTTCTCTTCAAAGTAGCCTTTCATGGTCTGGGTCAGATAGTTTGAGCCGGGCCGCGAGTTATATATATAGGCCTGGCCGGCGGAGCTTTTAAGGAAAGCGTTGATCGCGATCAATTCATCTAAACTGTACTGCGAGCTGATGATTCCCGCTCCGATCCGCTCCAGTTCATCATAATCCAGCTCATGCAAAATGAAGCCAAACAGCTCTTTGAGCCCCTCCATGCTGAAGTCCGAACCGGCACTTAGTCCCTCTTCCTTCATCATGCTGCCCAGGTAGGGGGCGATCATGTCGATCTGGTCCAGGAAGTCAGCTTTGAGGCTTGCTTCCGGGGTGTTGAGGCGGAAAAATTCTCTGGCCAGGGCGTCGATATCGTTCGATTGCGCCAGGATGGGAAACGCCAGCAGGCAGATCACAAGTGCAAGATATGCTTTCATCTTCTCTACTCCTTTGATGGGATATGACAGATGTGGCCAGGGTAGACAAGTGCGGTGGGCTGTCAATCTTTTTCCTTCCGCGGTGGATGCTCATGGCCCCTTGTGGAAACTTTGCAACGAAAACAGCCGATTTTGGCATGAATCACGCTTCCAGACAAAAAACTAACTCTTGACAAGTCTGTGGCTTTCAATATCATGTGAATCAGGTATCGTATAAGAGTACAAACCGAGGAACGCGGTGTTGATGTACCACAGCCAGTTGGAATCGATGTTTAGCGTGCATCCCTCGATGAAATCTTAGATTTCCATTGGTGGCCCCAGGCATCGCGCCCGGGGCTTTCTTTTTGCCCGGATGTGGCTAAGTGCGCGGGACTTTGGAGGACTTCCAGCCCGGCTTTCGGCCTTCGCGAACCTTAGTCTGATCGCCCGGGGCGGCATAAATCACTTGACTCTTTTGAGCTTCCCCAGTCTGATGCATACTTACAGAGTTTTAGCCACCGAGGTATCAAGATGAAGAAACGCTTGCTGATCGCCACCGGCGGAGGTGATTGCCCTGGCCTCAATGCCGTGATCCGTGCCATAGTGAAACGCGCCTCCCATGAGCACAACTGGGAAATTTTAGGCAGCATCGACGCCTTCAACGGCCTCCTGCTAGACCCCATGCACCTGGAAGAACTTACCCTCCAACGCGTGGCCGGAATCCACGTGAAAGGCGGCACCATCATCGGTACCACCAACAAAGGCGGACCTTTCGAGTGGCCGGTCAAAAACAGCGACGGCACCTGGAGCACCGTGGACCGCTCCAAAGACTTCATGGACCGCCTCCGCTATCAAAATATCGAAGCGGTGGTCAACATCGGCGGCGACGGTTCCCAACGCATTTCACAAAAGCTGTTTGAGCTGGGCTGTCCCATTATCGGGGT
>JAGOIY010000129.1:3173-4819 GCA_017995405.1 Candidatus Cloacimonadota bacterium | reverse complement strand
TCACTTCAGGGCTGTTTTCACGATATTGCTTGACGCAAAGGCAGCCTTCCAAAATTTCGGCTGCAAATAAGATACTTATGGAGGAAGGATGCTCAAGCTGGAATTGAATGACGACCTGGTGAGCCGGGCCAGAAAAGCGGCGCGACAGATCACCGGTTCATTCGGCTGGCTCTTCGAGGATTACAGCTCGCTCACCATCGAGCGCACCGTGCTCAGAATGATGGGCCTGGATGGAGCTCTCAAAGACGGCAAACCTCTGCCCAATGTGGTCACCGACCAGCTCAAGGCCAAAGGCGCGCTGGGAAAAGGTGCCGCCATCCGTCTGGCCAATGCCATGTTAAACAAAGATCTCAGCGCTACCCAGATAGCGGAAGCGATGGGCCAGCATCATCTGGATATCACAGCCCTGCCCATGGCCCCTGCGGATGAGATATATAGCCTCCTGCAAGAGCTCACAGACACCATGCTGGGCCATATCAGCAGCCAGAAAGCCAGGCGGGAAGAGATGTTCCGCCGCTTTGGACCGCGCCGCGTGCCTGCTATCTATGTGATCGTGGCCACCGGCAATATCCATGAGGACGTGGTGCAGGCCAAAGCCGCGGCCAGAGAAGGCGCGGATATCATTGCCGTGATCCGTTCCACCGCTCAGAGCCTGCTGGACTATGTGCCCTATGGTGCCACAACCGTCGGATTCGGAGGCACTTATGCCACGCAGGAAAACTTCCGCATCATGCGCGCCGCCCTCGATGAAGTGAGCGAAGCCGAAGGCCGCTATATCAGCCTCACCAACTATGCTTCCGGACTCTGCATGCCAGAAATAGCCGTCATGGGTGCCATTGAACGGCTGGACCTGATGCTCAACGACGCCATGTATGGCATCCTCTTTCGTGATATCAATCCCCGCCGCACGCTTTTGGACCAATCCTTCAGCCGTATGATCAATGCCTATGCCGGCATCGAGATTCAGACCGGGGAAGACAACTATCTCACCACCTCAGACGCCATCGAGAAAGCCTACACCGTGACGGCTTCCCAGCTCCTCAACGAGCAGTTTGCCCTCCTGAGCGGCGTGAAGCCAGAAAAGATGGGCCTGGGCCACGCCCATGAGATCGATCCGGAAATGGAAAACAGCTTCAGCTATGAGCTGGCCCACGCCATGCTCACTCGCGAGCTCTTTCCCCAGGCCCCGGTTAAGTATATGCCGCCCACCAAGTTTGCCAGCGGCAATATCTTCAAGACCCACCTTATGGACGCCATGTTCAACTTCATCGGTCAGCTCACAGGCCAGGGCGTGCAACTGCTTGGCATGATGACGGAAGCCATCCACACTCCCCATCTGGCGGATCGCTCGCTGGCCATCGAAAACGCCCAATACCTCTTCCGGGCCGTCAAAGACCTCTCCTCCAGCCTCATGCTGGCCCCGGACAGCTTTATCCACCAACGTGCCAACCAGGTGCTGGAAGAAGCCACCCTCTTTTTGGAGAAAGTGGCGGCTGAAGGGCTGCTGGAAGCCATGGCCCGAGGCGAATTTGCCGATATAAAGCGTCCTGAAACGGGTGGAAAGGGCCTGGACGGTGTGTTCCGCAAGGATGAGGATTATTACAATCCCTTCCGGGAGCGGATGATGAAGGAGCTGGGATTATGAA
>JAGOIY010000129.1:0-3073 GCA_017995405.1 Candidatus Cloacimonadota bacterium | reverse complement strand
GGAGCTGGGATTATGAAAAAGCAATTGATCCGTCCCTATGGCGACACATCCGGAGACGGCAAGCTGCAGCTTTCCTTCAGCCTGCCCGTATCTGCCGATGCTCATGGCAAGGAAGCCGCCCGTCTGCTGCTCAGGCAGATCGGTCTCGATGATATCGAGATCACCGGTATGAGAAACCTCAATGAAGGTTTTACTCATTTTATCGCCTATGCCGTCACCAGCGCGGGAGTCGATCCGGACTCCATAAAAGTGAAGGTGGTGGAAACCCCCGTGATGGATATGGAAGCCACCGATGCCTATATCAAAGAGCGGATCGGACGCGAACTCACCGTGGTGGGGGCCTGCATCGAAAGCGACGCTCACACGGTGGGCATCGATGCCATCATGAACATGAAGGGCTACAACCACCGCTACGGTCTGGAGCGTTATCAGGGCTTCAATGCCGTCAATATGGGCGCTCAGGTGCTCAGCGAAGACCTGCTGGCCAAGGCGCGCGAGCTGAAAGCGGACGCCATTCTGGTGTCCCAGGTGGTCACTCAGAAGAATATCCACATCAAAAACCTCACCCGATTGATCGAACTGGCCGAAGCGGAACGCCTGCGCGACAAGATGCTCTTCATCTGCGGCGGTCCCAGGATTTCTCATGAACTGGCCATCGAGCTGGGCTATGATGCCGGTTTTGGCACGGGTTCATACTCCACCGATGTGGCCAGCTATATAGCGATCACAATGGCAGAGCGGCTGGCCAGGAAGGCTAAGTGACCTTACTGTTTACACTTCTGGCCCTGGCGCTGATGATCTTCATTCACGAGCTGGGCCATTATTGGACGGCCCGGCGCTTTGGAGTGGGGATAGAAAAGTTTTCCATCGGCTTTGGCGCTCCGCTCCTCAAGTTTCACCGCAAAGGAGTGCTCTGGCAGATCGGCTGGATCCCTTTGGGCGGTTATGTCAAGATGCAGGGTGAAAATCCCGACGACACCGACGCGGACCCCGCCTTGTCCTTTCAGCAAAAGCCCTGGTGGCAGCGCGCCCTGATCGCCTTCAGCGGTCCCTTTGCCAATCTGCTGCTGGGCCTCTTGCTCTTCACGGTATCTTTCCTCTTGCCCATCAAGGTGGAAGACCACCATCCGGTGGTCTTTGAGGCGGATGGCAAATGGGCCCGGGTGTTTGAGCGCGGAGACAGTCTCACCGCTGTAAACGGCAAACCCGTCAAGGGATGGATGGAAGCCCTGAGCGAGCTTTCCGCCAGCAAAGAGAACAGCATTGCGCTGATCAGAGCGGATAGCCTCACCAGTTTAAAAGTCCCCGCTGTGGAAGTGGATAGCCTGCTCAGAAGTCTGAGTCCTGTCCTGCCCACCGAGATCGGAGAGGTCTATGCCGGCATGCCAGCTTGGCGGGCTGGGATCAGAAGCGGCGATGTGGTGGTTGCGGTGGACAGCGTGGCCGTCTATGACTGGTATGCCATGCGGGAGAAGATCGTGGGATCGCCACGCTCCAGTGTGAGGCTGACCCTGATCCGCGATGGCAAACTGCTCCACCGGGACGTGGTGTTGGAAGCCAATGCCGCGCTGGGACAGGAACGCCTCATCGGCATCACCAATTCCCAACCGGTTAAAAGCACCCGTCGCTTCAATCTCTGGCAGTCTATCAGCTACGGTGTGCCCTCCGGAGTAGAATTTGTGGGGCGCAACTACAGCAGCATCTTCAAGCTGTTTGCCAAGCCGGAACAGCTGGCCCGCAACCTTGGCGGCCCCGTCATGATCGCCACTATGAGCTCTCAGGTGGGAGACAAAGGTCTCAGCTATCTGATCCTCTTTTTCGGCAGCATCAGCCTTATCTTTATGACTATGAACCTCTTGCCTATTCCCATCCTGGATGGTGGGCACATCCTCTTCTGCGTCATTGAAGGCATCACTGGAAAGCCTGTACCCCTTAGAGTGCAGGGGATTTTGCAACGGATCGGGCTCACGCTGCTGCTGATGCTGATGATCCTTGCCACCTACTCTGATCTTTCCAAGGTGCTGAGCCGCGCCCTGTCGGGATGAAGCTGGATGTTTAGCTACACCCTTCAGGCCAGGAGTGGTAAAGCCAGGGCCGGAATCATCGAGACCGATCACGGCAAGATCATCACTCCGGTTTTCATGCCGGTGGGCACTCTGGGCACCGTCAAGGCCATGAGCCCTCACGAGCTGGAGGAAAGCCACGCGCAGATCATTCTGGGCAACACCTACCACCTCTATTTGAGACCAGGTCACGAGCTTATCCGCGAGGCGGGTGGCCTGCATAAGTTTATCAGCTGGTCAAAGCCCATGCTCACGGACAGTGGAGGCTTTCAGGTGATGAGCCTGGCAGCCCTGCGCAAGATCACCCGGGACGGCGTGCAGTTCCAATCCCACATCGACGGATCCAGGCATCTCTTTACCCCCGAGAGCGTTATCGCCATTCAGGAAGCTTTGGGAGCGGATATCATCATGAGCTTCGATGAATGCCCACCCTATCCAGCCACGCGCGAGTATGTGGAGAAGTCACTCAAGACCACCCTGCGCTGGGCCGAGCAAGGCAAACGGGCTTTTACAAACGACCAGCATCAGGCCCTCTTCGGCATCGTGCAGGGAGGCGTGTATGAGGACCTCAGGGAAAAATCCGCCCGGGCCCTGATGGATATTGACTTTCCCGGCTATTCCATCGGCGGACTCGCAGTGGGTGAATCCAAAGAGGACATGATGAGGGTCACAAGCTTTCTAAACGACATCCTGCCAATGGACAAGCCCCGCTACCTGATGGGAGTGGGCACTCCGGCAGACCTTCTGAACAACATCGCCAACGGGGTGGATATGTTCGACTGCGTCATGCCCACCCGCAATGCCCGCAAGGGGTCTATCTTCACCCGCTACGGCAAGATGATCATCAAGGCGGCCCGCTACAAGGATGACTTCAACCCCATCGATCCCTTGTGCAACTGCTACACCTGCCGTCACTTCAGCCGGGCCTACATCCGTCACCTGATCACCATGAACGAGATCCTGGGGATGCGGCTCACCACCATCCACAGCCTCTATTTTTATCAGGAACT
>JAGOIY010000017.1:9361-23758 GCA_017995405.1 Candidatus Cloacimonadota bacterium | reverse complement strand
GCCTCCCAATCGCTGAGCATCTTTCTGGTTGTAGGGCTCATGGTCTCCTCCCGTTTGTGAACTTAACTGATATACACTGCTCCCTGTCAAGCCACTTGCTGTCAAGCGCAAAAAGCACCGAAGATCCATTTTCCTTGCTGCAGAGCAAAAAGCAGGTTGACAAAAAACCTCCATCTCAATAATCTGCCAATAACGGATAAACGACTGACCGTTCAGGGAGGACGGATGAAAAGGCTGCTTTTGATATTCTTGCTAACCAGCCTCTTGGTGGCTGGATTGGGAGCCGCGCGTAAAGCTTTGGTGATAGGCAACGCTGCCTACAGTGGCAAACAGACCCTGAAAAATCCCCTCAACGACGCCGCAGACCTCGCCAAAACGTTGAGAGAGCTCGGGTTCAGCGTCACTAGCGCCACGGACCTATCCCAGCGAACCTTTAAAGAAAGCATCAACGACTTCGCCAAAGAGCTCTCGCCGGTGGATGAGGTGGTCTTCTATTACAGCGGTCACGGTGCCCAGGCCCTGGGTGAAAACTATCTGATCCCGCTGGGGGCAGTGATCAACGCTCCAGAGGATTACCCCTATGAAGCCGTTTCGGCAAGCTGGGCCTTGCAGCGTCTGGCTGTGGCAAAGATCAGCATCTTCATCCTGGATGCCTGCCGTAACGATCCCACCAGTAAATCCTTCGGCACCAAAGGCCTGGCCAAACTGGAGCCCGACAGCGGCACCCAATATGTGATCTACGCCACCGAAAAGGACAACGAAGCCCAGGATGGCGCTGGCCGCAACAGTCCCTTCGCCGAATCCTTTATCCGCAACCTGAAAACTTCGTCCAAAAAGATTGAGGACATGATGAAAGACGTCCGGGCTGAAGTGAAGCGCGCCACTTCCAACCAGCAAAGCCCCACCGCTTACGGCATCCTGGATGAGGATTTCTATTTCAACAGCAGCGCCCTGCCATTGGAAGCAAAAACGCCCGTCCAGACAAAGGTGCCGGGCTCAAGCCCCCAGGCCCAGATTATCGTGAACTATGGCAGCATTCTGATCAGTTCCAATGTGGAAGCCGAAGTCTATCTCGATTCAACCCTGCAAGGCAAAGTCCCCGCCGGGGCTCAGATGAAGCTCAGCCCCGTCCAGACTGGCAACCGCAGGCTCGATCTGAAAGCCGCGGGCAAGATCGAGACCCGTTATGTCCAGGTGGATAAAGACCGTGAGAGCAAAGTGGATTTCAGCATTGATCTCACGCCCCCCGGTTTTTTGTTAGTGGAGGGAGGCAGCTTCAGCATGGGCTCCAATGAGGGCGGCAGCGATGAAAAGCCCGTTCATCAGGTCTCGCTCTCACCTTTTTGTTTGGCCAAACATGAACTCACGGTGGCTGAATTCCGTGCCTTCGTAAATGCCACGGGCTATCAGACCACCGCGGAACTGGAAGGCAGCGCGTATGGAATCAAAGATGGAAATTGGGGATGGCAAAATGGCTTCAACTGGAAAAATCCCGGCTTCAGCCAAAGCGATCAGCATCCCGTCACCTGCATCTCCTGGTATGACGCGATCAGCTATTGTAACTGGCGCTCCCAGAACGAGGGCCTGAGCCCTGCCTACAATATCGACAAAAGCCGCAAAGACGCCAACAACGGCAATAGCAGCGACAACTATAAGTGGACGGTATCCCTGGTCCCGGGGGCCAAAGGATATCGCCTGCCCAGCGAAGCGGAGTGGGAATACGCAGCCCGGTCACGCGGAATGAACTATAAATATGCCTGGGGTAACGATGAAAAGCCCTATATCAGAGGTTCCAAAGCCGCTAACGTAGCTGACGAGAGCTCTAAGAAGCAGATAAACTGGGCTGATTACTTCAGCGGCTATGACGACGGATACGTCTATACCGCCCCGGTGGGTTCGTTTGCCGCTAACGATCTGGGGGCTTTTGACATGGGCGGCAACGTCTGGGAATGGTGCTGGGACTGGTATGACAGTGGCTACTACGCCAAGAGCCAGAGCTCTGACCCGATAGGGGCGGGCTCTGGATCGTCCAGGGTCGTGCGTGGCGGTAGCTGGAACGATTATCCTGAGAACCTGCGTGTGTGCGTCCGCTACAACTGCATCGGTCCCTACAATCGCGGCAGCTTTATTGGGGTGCGTCTCGTCAGGGCTATATGATCTTTCTTTTTTCTTTTTCCCTTTTTCTTTTTTGAGATAATCGCTATGGAAGTAAAGGTAATCAATGATGTGTATCGGTTGATGAGCTGGTATGGGAATCTGCTCCAGAATTTCCCACGCAACTATCGTTATGGTCTGGGACTCAGGATCGAGAACACGATTTATGACATTCTGCATCTATGTAACCGGGCAAATCTCAGTCAAAGCAAAGTTACCCTTTTGGAGGAGGCTAATGCCAACGTTCAGACACTGAGGTTTTTGGTACGCTTGATCCGTGAGCTTAAGTTGATTTCAGATTTACAACATCACGCTTTTATCAAGCAGATCGATGAAATAGGCAAACAATTGGGAGGATGGGCAAAGGCTCAAAGGGGCTGAGCAGATGAAGAGAACGGGTTATCTGTACGACAAAATCTACGAATGGGAAAACCTGCTGAGAGCCTACAAACAGGCCAAAAAGGGAAAACAGTCTGAGCAGATCACGCAGTTTGAATATGACTGGGAAACCGGGCTGTTACATATTCAGGATGATCTGAAGAATCACGCTTACAAGTTTGGCCATTATCATGTATTCAAAATCTTTGATCCCAAAGAACGTGATATCACCTGCGCTCCATTTAGAGACAGGGTTACGCATCACGCCATCTGTAATGTGATCGCGCCATATCTTGAAAAGCCCATGATCGTGGACAGCTACGCCAGCCGCAAGGGTAAGGGCATGCATAAAGCTCTCAAACGAGGATTCTACTTTTATCAGAACAGTTCATATCATTACAGACTGGATATCAAGAAGTTCTATTACACCATCGATCATGAAATCCTGGTTCAAAAACTGGAGCGAAAATTCAAGGACAAGTCTCTGATAGCGTTACTCACTGAACTTATATCAGGCTATCAAAGCTCCAGCGCAAGCTATTTTCCCTTTGCAGGGGATGATCTATTTGATATGATCCGTCCGCGCGGAATACCGATTGGCAATCTCACCAGCCAACTCTTTGCCAACTATTATCTTACTTCTTTTGACCACTTTGTGCGTGAATATCTCAGCCTGCCCTTCTATGTGAGATACATGGATGATATGATAGTTTTTGCGGAATCAAATCAGGTGCTCAAAGAAGCCAGACAAAGGATTCTGGGCTACTTTAAAGATCTGAGACTGCATGTAAACGAAAGAAAAGACATTATTCAGGCGAACAAGCATGGTATCGACTTTCTGGGTTTTCGTTTCAAGAACGGGCAAATCAGAATCCGTAATGTCAATCTAATCCGATTTCGCCGTAAGCTATTGGTAAAAAGCAAACAGAGCACCCAGTTAACAGAAATTCTGAGATCGGTAAACGGTCATCTTGGCTTTCTGAAAGGAGGACATACAAAGAGGATCATCAATGACACATTCAGGAAGATTAACTTTCATAATGAAGATAAAACATGGCAATTTATATTGCCGTAAGGGTTTGAAACCAAAGAGACAGGTCGTGCGTGGCGGTAGCTGGAACAATAATCCTGAAAACCTGCGTGTATGCAACCGCAACAACAACAATCCCAACAATCGCAACAGCAATATTGGGGTGCGTCTCGTCAATGCTCTTACAAGCCAGAACCTACTCGTCCCTGGGACGCGTGGGGTGCGCAGTAAATAGCCCAGTTTCAAGTCCTGATATCAAGGTATCGAATGATTTGTTTGAGGTGAGTAGCTCTATAGTCGAAAGCCTGACTTTGATAGTGATTATCGCATGATTACCTGCGTTATAGCGATAACGTTTTAGTCTTGATAGCTATGTTTACGTCAGCTTCTTATCCTTCAGTGAATAGGTGAGGTTCACATAGCGGCGCTGCCATTTGAGCAGGTGCAGGGCGTTGATGAAATCCGACATGGTGACCCTGATGAAAGAGTAGTCCGGGTCCTGGACCGCGTCCAGAGAGATGCTTTGGGCTTCGACGGCCCTGCGGAGGGCTACCATGGCGGCTTCTTTGGCCAGGAACGTGATTTCCGCCGCGGAGTATCCGATCACCGATTCGGAGAAGCTGAAGAGGTCCACATCTTCGGCCAGGGGCATTCCACGCGTGGCGATTTCCAGCACCCGTTTACAGCCCGGCAGGTTGGGCTTTTTGATCTCGAGCTTATAATCGAAGCGACCCGGTCTCAAGAGCGCCGCGTCCAGGAGGTCGGGACGGTTGGTGGAAGCCAGCACGGTGACGTTGCCGTAGTCTCTGATGCCATCCATCAGGGCCATCAATTGGTTGACCACGGTGGCATACCATTTGGCAGATTCTCCGGTGAGGCGGGTCTGAGCGATGGAATCGATCTCATCGATGAAAATGATGGAGGGCTGGTGCTCTCTGGCCTCCTCAAAGATGTCGCGCAGGTTTTTTTCGGACTGGCCAAAGTTTTTGTTGAGGATATCGGGACCCGCCACAGGGATGAAATGAGCACTCACCTCGTGGGCTATAGCCTTGGCGATCAGGGTCTTGCCGTTTCCGGGATCGCCCCAGAGCAGGATGCCGCGATAGGGCTTGACGCCTAAATGCTCAAAGAGCCTGGGTTTGACGATCGGCAGCTCGATCATGATCCGGATGCTCTGAATGATCTCGTCCACGCCTCCGATATCGGCAAAAGTGGTGGCGGGGACGTATCTGATGTTGCTGGCATCCGAGGCGTCGGCATTCTTGCCGGCCAGACCATCTCTGGCCAGCATTCCAGCCCGCTCGGCTTCCAGACTGGCGGCTTCGGAAATGCTTATGTGGCGTACGTTTACCGCTTCCCAGTGTTTGGAGCTGTTGCTGAGGTCTTCCTTATAGATGAGGGCCCAGTTTTGGGTGTCTTTCATGTGGATCATCAGTGGCAGGGCGGCGATGTATCTGCGGTAGAAGACATTCTGGAAGACGGGGCAAAACTCCAGACTCTTGATCCTGACGAGCTCTTCCAGGGCCCGGGTGAGCAGCTCGCGGTTGATCTTCCAGGTGTGCTTATCTGTAAAACTGCCAAACTGATACCAATATCTGAGGTTTTTATCGTAGTTTTGTTTGTCATGGCGCAACACGATCCCGTCCAGCAGACGACAGCCCCAGCAGTCAGAGCTTTTGGCGTCGCAATACTCTTCCGGATGCGGATCAGCCTGGTGTTTGCGATAACACATGGCGATCTCGTGTTTCTCAGGAAGCTGGAATTCGGGCGGCTTCAGCTCCAGGGCCTCGTGCAGGACGCGCGCGTTGTTCCAATCCATGATAGTTTGAATCAGCCCCGTGAAGCTGTCAAACTTCTCCAGGGCCTCCAGATTGTTGGTCTCCACCACGTTGAAGGCCTCGCCTTCTTTGGCGGGCTTGAATTTTCGAAATTTACCCGCATGGCCCAGAGCGGTCTGATAGTCTGGCGTGACCTGTCTGCCAAAGCGGATCGTGAAAGTGTAATCCATGGTTTACCTTCCCAGGTTTGATGGATTCCTTTTGGCGCGCGGAGGGATTGTGTCAATGATTATCTGCGCCCTCTCCCGCTCTTCTCACTATCGCACGCTTATCCCGTGCTTATCGCACGCCTAACGCGTGCTTTGGCATGGGATAGGAGTGAGATAAGCCAGCGTTATCAGTCGGTGGGATACAAGTCCGCAAGCTCCAGGCAGTTAGAGCTGAAAGAGCCGGTAAAATCGTCGTCCGAACTGGCGATCAGCATCCTGTGAGTGGAGCGTAATGTGCTGAGGGCCTGATACATCACCCCGCGCTCGTATTTGTTGAGCAGGTAATAGGGATCGTCGATGAGCAGATAGTCCGGCTTGAGGAGCAGCGAGCGGACGTAGCTAAGGTACTTGCGGACAGCGGGTTTGACCATGGCCGGCCGGAGCTTGAGATCGACCCTGAGATCAAAGAGCTCCAGCCAGGGTTTCAGTTGCCCCTCGAAATCCGCATCGCTGAGCCTGGGATCGAGCCAGCGGAGCGGCAAGAGGAGATTTTCTCTGAGGCTGAGATTGGCCAGCATGATCCCCTCGTCAAAGACGTATCCGAAAACCCGGTGCAGGGCTTTTCCATCTATGCTGTCGCCAAGTGGAACGCCATCGATCAGCAGGCTGCCGCTCAGGATTTCACTCTGACCGGCCAGAGCGCTCAGTATCGGTCCGCTCAATACTTCATAGGGATCGTGCAGCACGGTGAGGGCATCCAGCCCGAAGCTGAGATTCAAGCCGTCCAGACCGGCCTCGCTGACCAGATCGATAAATTCTATCTTCATGACAGCACCCAAAACAGCCAGGTGATCAGCATGTCCGCCAAAATCACCGCCGAAATGCTGTTCACCACCGCTTTAATAGTGCGCTGGGGAACTTCGGTGCTGGCGCGGCTCACGCTAAGCCCCTGATAACATGCAGTTATGGAGATAATGAGACCAAATACCAAGGACTTGCTGAGGGCCATCAGGAGGTTGGAAATGCTCAGCACGCCGATAAAATCATAGATAAAAGAGCGAAACCCCAGGGGGGAAAAGAGCCTGGTAAACAGCCAGCCGCCCACGACGGCAATGATGTTGAAATAGACAGCCAGCACCAGCATCGATGCCACCACCCCCCAAACCCTCGAGACCACCAGATAGGAATTGGGTGATATCCCAAACGACTTGAGGAGAGCTATCTCCCTGTTTACCTTCATGTTGCCCAGTTCGGTGGAGATGGCGGTGCCGCTGCGGGCGATCACTACCAGAGCGGTGATCAGTCCACTCAGTTCGTTGATCACCACCGTCACGAGGATGCGGTGCAGCCAGATGCCCTGTCCAAAAGTGCTGAGGAGGTTGTAGCCCTGCAGGATGATCAGGCCGCCCACTCCCAGAGCGATCAGACTGATGAGCGGCAGGGCCTCGTAACCGGTAAAAAGCAGCTGGCGGGTGATGATTGTCCAGCTGAGGCGGTGTTTTCCCAGCGGCCTCAGAAGCTGGGTGAAAGTATCCAGAACAAAGCAAAAAAAGTCCGCGGAGGACTTTTTTTGGGCTTGAGGGGTCATGCTAAAGTTTACTTCAGAATCAGGGTCTTCTTGGTGGATGTATAGCGGCCGGAGTAGTTTACCACCACGAAATAGGTGCCGCTGGGCACGTATTCGCCGTTGTCGGAATAGCGGTCCCAAGTGAGGCGGACGTCTTTATTGGTAGTGCCCCAATAGAGGCTTTTGATCACATTTCCCTGAAAATCTTCGATGTTGATCCCGAGGGCGGCGTTCTGGTTCACCTGGATGGTGATTTCACAATGCTTGTCCATGGGGTTGGGATAGATGTTTACATCACCGATCACGTTATTATGCTGGACAGCCAGGCCCCCAATCATCAGCGCCAAAAAGAGCGCGGCCACTATCTTAAACATAGTCTGTTTCATGATAAACTCCTGAAATTTGTTAGAGAACTGAGGTAGCAAGTTTCGTTCCTATGTGCCTGATAGTTCGCTGGCGGCATAGGCAATCGCGCCCAAAACTCCAGCCTGGTTGCCGGCTTTGGCGGTTTCCACTCTGATAAAGGGTTGATTCACCCTCGGCAGGCGCGCTCTGATCAAGTCCTCTATCTTTTGGGGGGAGTAGAGTTTGCCATCGATGCCGCCACCTCCCAATACAATCAATTGGGGGTCCAGCAACACCGTTAAATCCGTCAGGGCCAGGGCCAGATAATGCTCTCCCTCTTGTATCAATTCCCGCAGGCGCTCATCCTGTTGCGCGAGCTTCAGCAAGTCTCTGAGGTCCCAGCTGCCAGCCTCGGGATACTCCTTCAGACGACTGGCGCGGCGCTTGATCCCATCCACGGAGGCGTAGGCTTCCAGACAGCCAGGGCGTCCGCAGTTGCAGACCTCGCCGTCCCGGACCACAGTAACGTGGCCAAACTCCATGCCATAACCATGGGCCCCGTGAAAGAGTCTTCCTCCCCAGACGAATCCGCTGCCGATCCCGCTGCCGACAGTGATGCCGATCAAGTCGCCAATCCCTTCTCTGAGAGTGGCTTCACCCAGGGCCATGAGATTGGCATCGTTGTCGTAAGCCACTGGAATGGCTGTTTCTGAGGGGATGAGCATGGCGGGGCAGAGGTCTGTCCAGAAGGGCAGATTGGGATTGGTGCCGTGGATTTTGCCACTGAGGCGGTCGATGGTGCCGGGGGTGCCGATTCCGATCCCGCGGATGGAACTCAGGCCAATATCGCTGTCAACCCTAAAGAGGATTTGCGTGAAGACGGACATCAGGCAAGGGAGGTCTTTGCTAGTAATAGCGGTGCTTTCAAAGCGCAGTACACCTTGTTGACAGTTGCCATAGCCCCATTTGACAGAGGAGCCGCCAATGTCAAAACCTAGATAGAGAGGGGTTCTATCGTTCATTTTCATAATCAGGTGGGGTGGGTGATGGGACTCGAACCCACAACGCCCGGAACCACAATCCGGTGCTCTGCCATTGAACTACACCCACCACAAGCGGGGCGATATATATCCTTGCGGAAAAGCTGGCACGCCAGAAGGGATTCGAACCCCTGACCCGCAGCTTAGAAGGCTGCTGCTCTATCCTACTGAGCTACTGGCGCTTGGGTATGACTGGCAAGACCAAAAAAAGAAACTGGTAGCGGCGCAGGGATTTGAACCCCGGACCTGCGGATTATGATTCCGACGCTCTAACCAGCTGAGCTACACCGCCACAGTTCTTCTTATTACTGAGAAATCCGGCCGTAGCCGGATTCCTTAAAATGGTAGCGAGGGAAGGATTCGAACCTTCGGCCTTCGGGTTATGAGCCCGACGAGCTACCAGCTGCTCCACCTCGCGTCAATGTTCTGCCACAAAATCAGGGGCGGGGTTTTTGTCAAGAACTTTCTGCGCCAGCCTTTTTCTTGCGCGCTAAAGCCGCCCGGATTATCTTGTCTCAAAAAGTATCATTGCAAAAAAGGAATTCATATGAGCTCACCCTCCAATCCCCTCCTTTGGGACAAAAACGACCACCGTCTCAAAGCTATTCCCTTTCCCGAGTTTAAGACCGAGCACTTCCTTCCGGCCATCGAAGCCGCTCTGGAAGAGGCCAAAGCCGAGATCGAGGCGATCAAGCGCGATCCCGCTCCTCCCACTTTTGAAAACAGCATCCTGGCCCTCGAACTGGCTGGCGAACGGCTCAACCACGTGGCCGGCATCTATTTCAACCTCCATTCCGCCCACTCCGACGCCGATTTTAAAGCCCTCGCCCAGCAGATTTCTCCCCTTTTGGCCCAGTACAGCGTGAGCATTTCCACCGATCCGGATATCTTTGCCAGAGTGAAAGCCGTCTATGAAGCGGAAGTCGCTGGCCAGCCCAAACCCTCCCTGCCAAAGGACTTCAAGGATAAAGACGCGCTAAAGAAAGCCGAACGATATCGCCTCATCGACCGCAGCTACACTGGTTTCATCAGAGGTGGAGCGCTGCTCTCGGATGCTCAGAAACAGCGCTTCACGGAGATTTCCATGGAACTCTCCAAGCTCAGTCCTCAATTCAGCGACAACGTCCTGGCTGCCATGAATGCCTTTGAACTGCATATCACCGATCCTGCCGACGTGGAAGGGATGCCGGAAGGCGTTTTGGCCTCCGCGGCCCACACAGCCAGGCAAAAAGGCAAATCCGAAGGTTGGGTCTTCACCCTTCAGCCTTCCAGCATGGTGCCGCTGGTCACCTACTGCCGCAACCGTTCCCTGCGCGAAAAGATCAACCGCGCCTATGGCTCCAGGGCTTTCAGAGATCAGTTTGACAACCAGGAGATCATCCTCAAGACCCTCAGGCTCAAGAAAGAAAGGGCCGCTCTGCTGGGTTATGAGACCCATGCCGATTACGTGATCTCAGACCGGATGGCCGCCAGCCATCAAAACGTAACAGGCTTTCTGGACAAGATTTACAAAGTGGCCTATCCCGCCGCCCAACAAGAAGTGGCGGAAGTGGCCGCCCTGGCCAAAGAACTGGATGGCCTCGATGAACTGATGTCCTGGGATTTTGGCTATTATTCCAACAAGCTCAAGGAGAAGCTCTTTGCCTACGATCCGGAAGAGCTGCGTCCCTGGTTCAAAGTGGAAAACGTGCTGGAAGGCCTGTTTGTGGTGGCGGAGCGCATCTATGGCATCAAGGTGAAACAGGTGACGGACGTTCCGGTCTACCATCCGGATGTGACTACCTGGGAAGTCCACGACGCCGATGGCAACTATCTGGGCCTCATGTATATGGACCTCTTTCCGCGGGATACCAAACGCGGAGGGGCCTGGATGACCTCCTTCCAGTCTCAGGGCTTGCACAAAGACGGGGTGCGCCGTCCCATGGTCTCGATCGTGGCTTCGCTCACACCCTCCACTCCAGAGCGGCCGTCGCTGTTGAGGATGGATGAAGTGCGCACCATCTTCCACGAGTTTGGCCACGGGCTGCATGGTCTGCTGGCGGATGGTTATTATCACAGCCTCGCGGGCACCAGTGTGCTGTGGGATTTTGTGGAGCTTCCCAGCCAGATCATGGAAAACTGGCTGCTGGAAGAAGAGGCTCTGGGGCTCTTTGCCAGGCACTACGAAAGCGGTGAACCGCTGCCTAAGGAACTGCTGGACAAGGTGATCGCGGCCAGAAACTTCCAGGCCGGCGTGGCCAATGTCACCCAGCTCCGCTATGCCAGCATGGACCTCAAATGGCACAGCAGCGACCCGCATAGCATTCAGGACGTCGACGCCTTCGAAAAGGAAGCTACGGCAGCTTATCAACTGATGCCCGCGGTGGAAGGCTCCAATACTTCCTGCGCTTTCAGCCACATCTTCGCCGGTGGATATTCCGCGGGCTACTACAGCTACAAATGGGCCGAAGCCCTCGAAGCTGACGCCTGGAGCCTCTTTCAGGAAAAAGGCATCTTTGACCAGGAAACTGCCGCCGCCTTCAGAAAGTATATCCTGGCCCGCGGCAACGCGTTTCATCCCATGGACCTCTTTGAAGCCTTCCGGGGCCGCAAACCTGATCCGGACGCCCTGCTGAAACGGGACGGACTGCTGTAGTTCACTGATGATTTTCCCGCAGATAACGCAGATCTAGACGCGGATTACGCAGATAGTAATGAAGTAGCGCTGCAATGAGCGTCGATACTTCTCAAACCTCTCAACATCTGCGAGATCAACGCTTAAATCTGAGAAATCTGCGGGAAAGCTTGAGAAATCTGCGGGGAACCTGACCACCCAAGTTCTGCTTGACACAAACTGCCCCCCGGCAGACTTGGCTCACTATATTACATCACACCCGCGTATGGAGGATAAAATGCTGGTATTAGACGACCTTTACTACACCGAGAGTCATGAATGGATAAGAGTCCAGGACGGACTGGCCACCATCGGGATCACCGATTTTGCCCAGCACGAACTGGGAGACATCGTTTTTGTGGAATTGCCCGATATGGGCGCCAAAGTCTCTGCTGATGAGCCCTGCGGCTCCATCGAAGCCGTCAAGGCGGTGGAAGACATCATTTGCCCGGTTTCCGGTAAAGTGGAAGAGCGCAACGGCGATCTGGAAGACAGCCCCGACATGATCAACAAATCTCCCTATGAGGACGGCTGGCTGATCAAAGTGAGAATGAGCTCTCCGGAAGAGCTGGAAAAGCTGCTGAGCGCGCTCGATTATCGCAAGATAGTGGAAGCCTAGGCCTTATAAACTTTCAGCCCAGCGTTTGTGATAGCCAAAAGCAAGAATTTCCTGATCATTCTATCCGCTCCTTCGGGTGGAGGCAAGAGCACCATCCTCTCTGAGGTGCGCAAGCTCAACTCCGAGGTGGACTACTCGGTTTCCTACACCACCCGCGCCCCCAGAGGAACGGAGCAAAACGGTATCCATTATCACTTTGTGGACGAGGCGGAGTTTTGCCGCCGCAAGGATGAAGGCGACTTTTTGGAGCACGCCAACGTCTTTGGCAAGTGGTATGGCACCTCGATCAGCTATATTCAAAGCAGGCTCGATGCCCGCAAACACGTGATCATGGATATCGACGTCCAGGGTGCCGCTCTCATCGGTGAAACCAGCATCCCTTATGTGAAGATATTCATCATCCCGCCCTCGATGGATGTCTTGCGGGAGCGTCTGATCAACCGGGGCACCGACAGCCGCGATGAGATCAACAAACGCCTCAATATTGCCCGCAACGAGCTCAAGTATATCCCATCATATCAATATCTTGTGATCAACGACGATCTGGCCCAGGCCGTGCAGGAAGTGCTGGCCATCATCAAAGCCGAAGAAAACCGCGTGAATCGTTATCACAACCCCGTTTCTGAATTCCTAGGAGAATAAGCCCATGATAGATAAAAAGATCGAAAACTTCCTGGAAAAGACGGACATGAACTACCTGTTCTGCCTGCTTTCCAAGCTTGAGGCCGGCCGCCTCTCTCAACTCCCCGTTTACGTGCGCAACAAGCTGGGAGAAAAGCTTTCCGTGCTCTCCATGCAGCACGTTTCGGACAACGAGATCCCGGATTACATCAGTGAGATCGCGGAAGCCGAACTGGCCATGGCCCAGGCCCAATCACCCTTCGACGATGATGACGGCTCCGACAGCGATCTGGGAGAAGAGACCTATGACGACTCCCTCAGGCTGACTGATGAACCCGAGCCCGAGCCCGTCAATCCCTTTGACGTCGTCGATGATGACGACGATGAGGATATCTTTGGGGACCAGGACGATCTCGACGAGGCGGATGACGACGACTGATGTCCAACCGGGCCATCAGACAACACCTTGAGCTGCTGTTAAACAGCGGCATTCGCGAGCTTTACGAACCCAGTTCCCAAGCCAGAACCTCTCTGGAACAGCTCGCAAACCAATACGCCAATTGTCAGAAATGCGCTCTGCATGAAGGCCGCGTCAAGTTTGTGTATGGAGAGGGCGATCCCCATGCCGGGATCATGGTGATCGGAGAGGGGCCTGGTGAACAGGAAAACCTGAGCGGCAGACCCTTTGTGGGCAGGGCCGGTGACCTTCTCAACAAGATGCTGGCCGCCATCAATCTGCGGCGAGAGCAGGTCTATATCGCCAACATCGTCAAATGCCGTCCTCCCGGCAACCGCAATCCCTTGCCGGAAGAGCGGATAGCCTGCCTTCCCTACCTGATAGAGCAGATTCAGATCATCCAGCCCCAAATCTTCCTGATGATGGGCCTGGTGGCCGCTCAGACCCTCCTGAGCACCAATGAGGCAATGGGCGTTCTGAGAGAGCGGGAACACGTCTTCATGGACCGGCCTGCTTTTGTGACCTATCATCCCGCCGCGCTGCTCAGAAACGAGCACTGGAAACGTCCCGCCTGGGAAGACCTGCAGCGCTTTCAAAAAGCCTGGCTGGAACTGGCTTCCGGCTCGCGTCCTTAACCGTTGAACTGAAGCTATGCCTTGTGTAATCGGAGCCATCCCCAAGCAACTTAGGCTTGGGTGGGAGATGCTGTTCCTGAGCTTGTGCTTAGCCGTCCTGGGCCTGGCAGGCACCAATCTGGAGGCCAGGATCGCGATCTATGGAGACACCCGGGGAGACAACGCGACCCATGCCAGAGTCGTGAAGGCAATATCCACCTTTTCGCCGGACCTCGTTTTCCACACCGGAGATCTCAGCACCCAGGGTAAAAGCGAGGAAGAGTTTGACACATTCAGAGCGATCACCAAGACCTTGGAGAAGGCGGAATTCTATCCCGTGAGAGGCAACCACGAGCGGGACGAACAGCTTTTTCTCAGCTATTTCCCGCAGCTCTGCGGCAGCAGCAGATACGTGCTGGAGAGGGATTCGCTGGTCTTTATCGCTTTGGACAGCAGCATCGGGATAAAACCCGGATCAGAACAGCTTGTCTGGCTGCAGCAACAGCTTTCCAGGCATCATGACCAGCCTGTGATCCTGCTTGTGCACCATCCCGTCTTCAGCAGTGGAGCGCATGGCGACGAACTGGGACTGGGCGTCTGGCTGCCAGCGCTGTTGGAAAACAGCTCTGTGAAGGCAGTGATCAGCGGCCACGAGCATTCTTATGAGAGATCTGAGTATCAGGGCATCCCATATCTCGTCTCCGGAGGGGGTGGCTCACCATTTAGGGAAACACGTAACCCCAATCCCTACAGCAGGCTGTTCATCATCAGCCACCATTTCATCATCATGGACCGGGAGGGCCCCGTCCTCAAATGCAGGGTTTTTGATCCAGATCTGAAGCTGCTGGATAGCTTTGATATCGATCTTTAATTTCATCTGCTAAACTTGGGGTTTTGTCAATCCAGATTGGAGGTGCAGGCCCTCATGGGTC
>JAGOIY010000017.1:0-9261 GCA_017995405.1 Candidatus Cloacimonadota bacterium | reverse complement strand
GTCCTCAAATGCAGGGTTTTTGATCCAGATCTGAAGCTGCTGGATAGCTTTGATATCGATCTTTAATTTCATCTGCTAAACTTGGGGTTTTGTCAATCCAGATTGGAGGTGCAGGCCCTCATGGGTCAAAAATGCCAGCTTGAAGTCCAATCGGCCCGCAAACTCGTTGTCATGGATATCTTTATCGTGGACGCTTGAACTTCATTGAATTGACTAATCCGCTACCGGCAATGACGGCAAGCCTTTACATGTAAACTCCAACGGGGCAGCTCTTTTCACGCACCGACTAAAGTCAGTGCTACGGCCGGCTAAAGCCAGCGTTACGATCTCACGGCTGATCTTTCCTGGTCAAAGAGCTCTCAATGCTCTCGTTCCGTCTGTCTTTATCTCATTCTTCCCAATAACTTGCCGTGACAATACCGTGCGCTCTCCCGCGATTTTCACCGGAGGCCCCACGGTATCCCGACGGCAACAAATGGGAGAGTAAACAGCGGTAAAATAAAAACCCCGGTCCGAAGACCGGGGCCGATATGTCAGAGACTGGCGTGAGGCCACGTCTCCGTTTTAATGATGGGGTTTATTTGGACAGGAGCATCTTGCGGGTGACGTGCTTTCCATCGTTGTGAACGCGGAAGAAGTACATGCCGCTGGAGACGCTGTTGCCATTGTCATCTTTACCGTTCCAGACCACGCTGTGACGACCGGCTTCGCGGGCATCGTTGACGAGGGTGCGGATCACCTGGCCCTTGAGGTTGTAGACCTTGAGGGTGGTGGGACCACTGACGGGAACGCTGAAGGAGATGGTGGTTTCAGGGTTGAAGGGGTTGGGGAAGTTGCGGGCATCCAGTGTGAAGACGGGAGCCACGTTGTCATCGTTGTCGGTAGTGTATTCCACGATCGCACGGATCATCAGCTCACCAGTGGTGAGGGGATCCCAGGTGGTGCCGGTGCGGGTATAGCTGAAGCCGTTGCTGGCAGTATCCAGACCGATCTGAGAGGCGTTGGTGGTCTCCAGGATAGCGATATAGAACTGGCCATCGGCCGCTATGATTCCGGCAGGCAGGGTCACATAGTTCCAGCCGGGAGTGATTGAAGCGGCGGGATACTGATACTGAGCCATCTGGGTGCCGGGCATGCCGCCAGTGCCGTCGTTGTCAAACACGCGGACGATGATTCCAGCCGATCCGGGAGTGTGGACGAAGATCTTGGCATACTTGACGGTGACGCTTTGATTGAAGTTGTGTTTCACGGCCATCTGACGAGTCGAGCCCACGGTGTAGCCCTGTTCGGCAGTACCGTCATCGTGGCTGAGCTCAGTATGCATGGCAGGCATCACGAAAGTGGTCACGATGTTGGAAGGCAGCGATTCGTTAGCGCCATACATGGCAGTGACGTGATAAGTGTGCATTCCACCTTCCACATTCATGTCGGTGTAGGTGAGCACGGTGCCGGCTACCTGGTCGATCTGGACCTGGTCGCGATAGATTTTGTAGGCGGTGACGTCACGGTTGGAGCGCTCGGAAGTGCTGACCGCCAGGGTGCCGCTGTTATGCTGTTCGTTGGTAGGCAGCTGAGTGATCTCATATTCACGGCCGTTGGCGTCTTCCACATAGATGCGGATATTCCAGTTGTAGGTGAGGGTGGCGCCAAGAGCGGTGAGGGTGGTCCAGGCATTGTTGAACCGGATTACGTTGCCGTAACCTTCCACCTGAGGACCTTCATCGCAACCGGCAGGATATCCGCCTGTAGCGTTGCAGCGGTAACCGGCCATCACGATGGTGCCGGAAGGAATGGTCCAGGGAGTGGTGAGGACAATTTCGTTCCAGGCATCGATGGTGGGATTGGCAACAGCCTGCTCGTAAGCAAGGTTTCCAGTGGCACCAGTCCAGAGGCGGACGGTGTAGGCGCAAAGAGTGGTAGGCTCGGCTGGGAAGAATTTGATCTTGGTGACGTTCATTCCCACCCAGGGGCTGATACCATGCTCGCCGACGGGATCCCATTTGGCAGCCACGTCAAAATCGGCTGCGGCATTGGTGCCGATGGAATTACCGGCATTTTCGCCATCATAGCTCAGCCAGCCAGGTTCTCCACCACCACCGCCACCAGGAGTGGTCCAGTTGAGGGTGACATTGGAGCCGGCGACTGTAGCCGTAAGGTTTTCGGGAGCGGCGATGAAGACGTCGTTGAAGATCTTGACATCGTCGATCATGATTCCGATACCGCTAGGAGTATCGGCATCGCTCTTGAAATACCAGCGCAGCTGAATGGTCTGGCCAGCGTAGTCGCTGATATAACCATCCACGCTGTAGCTGGCAGTCATGGAACTCCACACATCCGGAGCATCGGAATACACATAGTTGGTTCCGGCGGGATTGCCATAAGGATTGCTCATGGCATACCAGGTCTGTCCGTTATTGTTTGAGATTTCCCAACCAAAATAGTCAACTTCGGGGAAGGTGTTGGGATCGGTGAAACCGCCCATGATCATGAAGTCCGCTCTGATGTCTCCACTGGAGGGAAGCGTGATGGGAGGAGTCACCAGGTAGTTGAGCATATTTACATTGTAGCTGCCGGAGGCGTTTTGGCATTTCATGATATGAGTGGGTGAGGGAGCGGCGGGATCGGTAGCGATGGCCCAAAGGTCACCACCCAGCGGAACGAGGCTGGACCAGGTCATCTGACCGTCGTCAACGCCATTGTTGCTGTATCCGCCAAAGGCGATGTCATCAACCATCACACCATACATGGCAGGAGCGTCACCCGTGCTGTAAGCTGGATCGGAGGCAAAGGCGAAGCGAATTTTCACGCTCTGGCCCACATAAGCGCTGAGGTCAAAGGTAGCATTGGTCCAGTTGGCTTGCACTCCACCCCAGGCAGGGATGTTGGGGCCTTCACCATGCTCGAAACCGAAAGCGTAGGAAGATGTGATGTTGTAAGCGGGAGTCCCGGAAATGGGGGTCCAGGTCACACCGTTATCCACGGACATGCGAACGTTGGCAGAGTCCCATCCGGTGTAAGGAGCTGTAGCGCCGGCGGGATCTTCAAGGTTGTGACGCAGTTTGAAAGTGAGAGTGGCATTGCCAGCGGTCAAGGTGCGGGCGGGAGTGTCCAACACCAGGTACTGATGGTCGTAATAACCACCGATGTTGGTGCCGGAAGCCAGAGCGGGGTCTCCCATCCACCAGCAGTTACCCTGGGTGCCGCCATTGTCATAGACGTGCCAGTTGTTTGGTGATTGCGCACCGTCGTAGTGGGTCCATCCGGTGGCGCCGGTTTCAAAATCTTCCTGCCATGCTACCACTTCGTAGGCAAACATGGCCGAAGCGATCATAAGGGCTATGATGATAAGCCAGCTTTTTTTCATTGATCCTCCTATGAATCAAGAGATATTTTCATAAACAGCTATATACGCAAGCCGCGTGATTTTGTCAACACTTTTTTATAGTGTTGTAGTATTATAAGCATGATTCGAGCCATATCCACTGCCTTGATATCCAGCTCTTAGGTGTATTGGAGCCTGTAAAGGTCGTAATACAGGCCCTTCTTGTCCAGCAGCTCAAAGTGAGAGCCTTCCTCCACCAATTCACCTTTGTGCAGCACCAGGATGCGGTCCACGTGTTGAATGGTGGAAAGGCGGTGGGCGATCATGATCGAGGTGCGGTGTTCGATAATCTTTTTCAGGGCGTCCTGGATCAGGATCTCGGTTTCGGTATCGATATTGGAGGTGGCCTCATCCAGAATGAAGATGGAGGGATCGTAGGCCAGCACTCTGGCGAAGGCGATCAATTGACGCTGTCCAGTGGACAGGGTGGCACCCCTTTCCATCACTGGTTCTTCATATTTGGCGGGGAGTTGCGAGATAAACCGGTCGGCATTGACGTATTTGGCCACCTTGATGATGTCTTCGCTGCTGAGCTTGTCGTTGTTGAGGGCAATGTTGTCGTGGACGTTGCCGCTAAAGATAAACACGTCCTGCTGCACGATCCCGATGTTGGAACGGACGTCTTTGATAGCATAGCTGCTGAGGGGACGGTCATCGATGCGGATTTCACCTCTCTGATAGGGATACATGCCCAGCATCAGGTTCACGATCGAGGTCTTGCCGCTACCGGTGTGGCCCACGAGAGCTATCTTCTCTCCCGGCTTGATCTTGAAGCTCACATCCCTGAGCACCCACTCGCCTGGATTGTAGGCCAGCCACACGTGGTCAAACTCGATACCGCCTTCTAGCTTGAGATTGCGGAGCTTATCAGAGCGGTAGTCCTCAGGCTCTTCTTCCATCAGGTCAAAGATGCGCTCAGCTCCTGCCAGGGCTCCCTGCAGCACATTGAACTTCTCAGAGAAGTCGTTGATGGGCTCAAAGAGTTTGTGGATATATTGGGTGAAGGCCATCAGCAAACCGATGGTGATCACGTTGCGCAGGATCTGCCCGCCGCCATACCAGATGATAAGAGCGACGGCAATCTGAGACGACACGTGGATGATCGGACGGAAAAAGGCAAAGAGGCGCAACTGCTTGAAAGATGTGGCGAAATACTGCTGGTTGATTTCGGCAAATTCGTTGCGTTTGTTGGAGTACTGGTTAAAAAGCTGGATGATCTTTTGGCCGCTGATGTGTTCTGCCAGAGTGGCATTCAGGGCGGCAAGGTGCTTTCTGACTTCACGATAGATCACTCGGGTGCGGCGTCTGAACTGGGAGATCATAAAGATCACGAAAGGCAGGATGATAAAGCTCACCAGGGCCAGTTTCCAATTGAGCACCAGCATCAATGCCACAATCGCCACGATCAGGATGGCGTCCTGAACGATGGTGATCACACCCGAAGCCAGCATCTCATCGATGGCGCGGATATCGTTGGTGACTCTGGTGACCAGCCTGCCCACCGGATTCTGGTCAAAGTATTTCACTGGCATCTTTTGCAGATGGGCAAAGACGTCGTGCCGGAGGTCGTTCATAGCCATCTGCGAGAAATAGGCTGTCAGAACGCTCTGGCTATAACCGCTGATCAATCTGAGGAGGATGATCCCAAAGAAGATAAGCGCCAGCCAGACAAGCTGATGAGCGGATTCTGCCCGCACTGCCAGACGGTCTTTGCCGGGCATCTTGTTCAGAAGATCGCGCGGGACAGCCAGCTTGGCGTTGCCGATCCTGAACCATCCGTTCAGGCCGCCTTTACGTCCATGGGGTGCGCTGACCTCGCTCATATAGCGGTTCAGCACCTCGATGTGCTGGGGTTTATCTTCCAGGATGTAAACGGTCTTGGCGCTCAGGTAGCCCTGCTCGCGCAGCCGGTCCAGATCGAGTTTGTCGATGCGGTTGCGATCTTTGGCTCTCAGGATCAAAAATCCCCTGTTGCCGCTCTCGAAACGCTGGAGCTTGAGACTTTTGTACTTCGTGTAGAAATCTTCCAGAACACTTCCGTTTTCAAAAACGGCAATGGAGCGGTCGGACACGATATGATCGTCGATAGCGGTACGCTGGATGAGGGGAAGCACCACTTCCGCGCCGGCCACGAGCATTAAAATCGCAAAAGAGAGGATCACCCATTTCAGATAGGGTTTCAGGTAGGCAAGCAGCTTGCCGTAAAGACGGCGGTCGTAGATCTTGCCTTTGATGTCGTCAGATTGGAAGCCTCCGCGGCCTCCTCCACCTCCAAAGTGCATTATAGCTCCTCCCCTTCCAGTTTGGCGCGGATCCGCTGTTTTTCAAACAGGTCGCGGTACAGCCCGTTCAGCTTGAGGAGGCTGTTATGATCGCCGCTCTCACGCACGTCACCAGCTCCCAGCACGATGATATGATCGGCGTGCTGGATGGAAGAGATACGGTGAGCGATGATGATGGTGGTCTTGCCGCGGCGTACTTCGATCAGCTTTTCCAGGATGTAACGCTCGGTCTTGGTATCCACAGCTGAGAGGGCGTCGTCCAGAATCAGGACCTGAGGATCGGTCAAAAGCGCTCTGGCGATGGCCACGCGCTGTTTTTGTCCCCCGGAAAGAGTGAGTCCCCGCTCTCCCACAATGGTCTCAAACTTGTGCTCAAATTCCATGATCTCGTCATAGACCTGCGCCACCCGGGCCGCCTCATAGACGCTTTCCAAGCTGCTGTCGGGATTGCCGAGGCGGATATTGTCGGCAATTGTTTCGGAAAAGAGGAAGATATCCTGAGGCACCAGCACCATGTCTCTGCGCAATACTTTGAGAGGGATGCTATGCAGGGGATGGCCGTCGATGTAAATGCTGCCCGCGGGAGGATTATAAACCCTGGCCAGCAGCTCGATCAGAGTGGTCTTGCCACATCCGGTGGGTCCCACGATGGCCAGCGTCTTACCGTTGGCTATGCTCGTGGTGACGTGTTTCAACACCAGCGGGAGTTCTTCGCCATAGCGGAAGTTGAGGTCGCCGATCTCGATGCCACCTTCCAGACGGGTGATGCTGTGGTCAGCTTCGGCATCAGTGATCTCTGGATTCACGGTAAAAATCTCGTTGAGTCGCTTCAGAGATGCCGTGCCGCGCTGATACATATCCACAATCCATCCAATGGCTATCATCGGCCACACCAGCATACTGAGATACTGGAAGAAGGCGATGAATTCACCGATGCTGATCTCTCCACGGATGGCGGCCCGGCCTCCAAACAGCAGGGTAATGATCACTGAAAGGCTGATCACAAAGCTCATAAAAGGATGGAAAATCCCGGAAATCCTGGCCAGCTTGATGTTCTGCTTCACAAAGTCCAAAGAGACGGCATCCACCTTTTTGAGCTCAGACTCTTCCTGCACGAAGGCTTTTACCACTCTGATGCCGGAAATAGACTCCTGGATTCTACCGCTCAGCTCAGAAAAACTGGCCTGCACTCTGCCAAAGGTCTTGTGCATGCGCTTGCCAAAATAGCCGATGGTGATGGACAGGAAGGGCAGCGGGATCACCGCCAGGGCCGTGAGCCGCCAATTGATGGCACCCATGAAACTGAAGGAAGCGATCGTCATCAATATGATATCCATCGCGGCGATGAGTCCCATCCCAAACAGCATTCTCACAGCAGTCAGGTCATTGGTGGCGTGGGCCATCAAATCGCCGATCTTGCTGCGATTGAAGAAATTCTGGCTCATACGCAGAAGGTGGTCATAAAAATCCTGCCGCAAGTGACGCTCGATCACAAAGGAATTGCCGATGATGAGAGTGCGCCAGAAATAGCGCAGCACCATCACGGCAATGGCCAGACCAAAGATGATCAGGCCCACCCAGATGAGGCCATTCTGATCGACCCGCCGCTCCTGGATGCCATCGATGGCATATTGCATCACCTTGGGCATGGCCAGCTGCACCACGTCCACCAGGATCAGCATCACTATGCCCCAGGCGATTTTGCCATAACTCTTCTTCAGATAAGGAAGAATGGCGTCGAAAGTTCGCATTAATGCTCCGTCGTCGTATTTTATCGACTCAAGCCGCGCTGAAGCTCTGTGATTGTCTGCAATCATCGTGGATTGAGTGGATAAAACCCTATTTTGAGCTGAGGGACAGGCTCAGATGCAGGCCCATTTTGTCAACAACAATCTGAGCCGCAGATATATCAGCAATTCACATGACAGCATGAACAAAACTTCACTCTCAGATATACATGAACCAGATTCTTGCCGGATGCGTTAATTTAATCCAATAATATACTAATATCATTGCACATTCAACTTGTAATCATCCCATGTATGGAAGCAAAGCTACAGATTCTCCCCAAACTGTTATGGAGAGCCGAAAAAAGCGCTTGACCAAAAGCAATAAGTGTCATCAGCTTTGTTCAGGAAGCTTGTCAGGCGTGGACAATTCTGCGCTATTTTATGATAATCAACTAGTGTCTCGTCAAGCATCGATTGTCGGATAGAGACGCTTCAGTTTTGTTCTTGAATCCTGAGTGGTAAACTGCCAATTTATCTGACATTTCTTACTGTTTCTTTCACGTGTCCAAGCATTTACTTCTCTCTGCAGTATCGCAATATCTGGAATTCTTCTATTTAAGCATTGTTTTTGCATCACATTGAGCTCAATCTCTGCCATGTTCAGCCAACTTCCATGTTTGGGGGTATATATAAACTCGAATCTATCAATCAGAGCCTTCGCTACCTCAGGTGGAAAAACTTCATAGAATGAGCCCATTGTGTGGGTTGCATAATTATCCATGACCAAGGTTATTTTTCTGGCATCTTTGTACTTATCTGCAATTGATTTCATGAATATAGCCCAGTCATCCTTTTTCTTGTATTCAGTTACTTGAACATACCTCTTGCCATTCAATGGCTCCGAGGCCATGAATATATTGCAGACTCCATTACGCTTGTATTCATAATCATGCTTTGCCGGTGTACCTGGACTGTGTGGAATGGGAATTCTGGTCTCACCAATTAGTTGCTTCGGAGTTTCATCCATGCAAATCACAGGGTTATCCTTATTGTAAGGTCTTTTATAGACATCCAGAACAACTTCCATTCTTGCTACAAACTCGCTGCTTTGCTTGGGTGGAATCACCCATCCTATGCTTTTCCAAGGCTTAAGTTCGTTTTTTTTAGAATCTGACGGACGCTTTCATGAGAGATCTCATCAACATATTGTAATTCAACCATCTTATCTGCCAATAACCTTAATGACCACTTGGCATATCCAGAGGGAGCCTCACTGCAACATAAAGCCACTAAATGTGCCTCCAGTTCCCCATCAAACTTCTTCACATATACACGCTTTGACTTACCAGGGTACATGACGGCATCAAAGCCCTCTTCCACAAACTTCTTTTTAACTCTGTCTATCGTCTTCATGCTTACTTTAGCCACATCACTTATCACGCGATTAGGATACTTTCTCGCATTTATACCCTCATCACAGTTCAACAAAATCAAAGCATCCTTAAATCTGGATACATGATGAATCCCTTTGTCAACAAGGGCTTCAAGCTCTGCTCTTTCATCTTTTGATAACGTAATCTTGTACTTAATCATAATCACCTCACTTTGTGAGACAACTATTTCTACCCTTTACGTCTTGTCAAGCTTGACATGACACTAGGTGGAGACGACATGGTGCTGAGGTTTACCCTGGCTGTTAACAGCTCTTTGAGTGGCACTTTGACAGCTGTAACTGGAAGCTACATTGGGATGCTTTTCACACAGGCCATTCCCAATCCCACTACGCCGGCTCCTTTGCTTGGCTCAGCAACAAATGGCGGAACCGTTGCTACCCTCACCAATCTTGAGCTTGCAGCAGGAACATACT
>JAGOIY010000128.1 GCA_017995405.1 Candidatus Cloacimonadota bacterium | reverse complement strand
CCTATCCCATGCTGAAGCGTGGGATAGGCGTGCGATAAGCATGGGATAAGCATGGGTGGCTAAGCGGAAAGGGCTGTCGATCCATTTATCGGTCTCAAGACTGCGAATGTATGCGATTGTGGCAAGGCTTTGCGCATGGATGTCTCTCCTTGATCAGATAAGTATTTCTGTGTGAAAGGATAACCTGCCCCGGATTCATTGACAAGCAGAAATATCATGGCAGCCGCTTTTGTACTTGACAAAAACACCCCTTTCCGAGATACTATCAGCAGTGAATAACTAAATAATCCCCTGGAGGAACAATGGCAGTATATTCCGTCAATGAGATCATCGAAATGGCCGTGCAGATCGAGCGCAACGGCTATGCCTACTATCACGAAGCCAGCAAACGCAAAGACCTGGATGCCAGGACCCTGGAACTGATCACTACTCTGCGTGACGCAGAGCTCAGCCACGAAAAGACCTTTCTGAACCTGCGTGACGACCTGGATATGGACATCCTGGAACTCACCGGAGATTGGGAGCTGGTGGCCAACTATCTGAAAGCCATCGTCGATGGCCGCATTTTCAACGATGAAACTTCCGCCATCAAGCGCGCCACCGAGGCCAAGGACATCATGGGCGTGCTGGATAACGCCATCACCTTTGAAAAAGATACCTTGCTCTATTTCCACGCCATCAGCGACAGCATCACCAACGAACGCGCCAAAATCATCCTGCGCAAGATCATCAACGAGGAAGTCTCCCACGTCCTGATGCTCAACGACTATAAGAAAACCATCGCTTAAATGCTCCTGGAGACCTTCGCGGCTGCAGCATAGCCCTCATGGCTAAAACTATCCCCAAGACCAAAGGCAGGACCAAACGGCTCTTCATCGGGCTGGCGGTGCTGCTTTTGGTCTTTCTGGTATTGGTCTATAACCCCGTCTCCGTGAGACTTATGACGGTGGGGACCGCGATCTGGCATGGACTGGACCCGGTGCTTTTCTACAAACTGATTCGCGCCGAGAGTGCCTTTCGCAGCTTTGCCGTTTCTCCCAAGGACGCGATCGGGCTGGGCCAGATCCGTGAATCCACCGCCTTCTATATCCACGAGAAACACAAGCGGGGCATGCTGTTTGTGCCCTACTACAATCTCCGCCTCTCTGCCAAATACGTTAAATACCTGCTCAAACGTTATGATGGAAACTGGAGCCTGGCCCTGGCAGCCTACAACTGGGGCGAGACCAGGGTCTCTAAAAGGATCAGACACATCAAGATAGAGCCCGGAGCAGATTATCGACAGCGCTTTCGGGACATCCCGGAGACCTATAACTATATCGGCAAAATCATGGGCCCGCCAAAAAAGGCTTGACGGGAAACGCCCCTAAAATATGAGAGATACCACGGATGTGAGACGTCCGCCTTGGAGAGATTGGCTCCCCTGGACATCTCGCGTCACGCGTCACGCGTCACGCGTTACGTAATTAGCAGAAACGTTTCAGGAGTAACTTATGTTGCGTAATCAGAAAGGAATCTCGGTATATTGGATACTGAGCGCGATCCTCTTTATAGGCCTGATCTTCATTCTGGCTCTGCCCAATTTCTACAACCTCGATACCGAAAAAAACGTCGACACCTGCACCACCAACATGAAATCCATCTGGGTGGCCGCCACTGACTATGTGCGGGATTTCAGCACCGACTTTGGTGGGGACCTCGATGTTTTGCGCAACACCAAAAAGAAACAGGACGCCAAAAACAACTATCTCACCTCCATCACTTACTGCCCCGAAATCCAGAGAGATGAGACCAATTACATCGTCTATGGCAAATATGTGGAAGAGCGCTTGGAAAGCGGTGAGCTGAAGCAAAACACCGGCGTGATCGTGATCTGCCCAGACCTCGAAAAACACCCCAAACACTTTTTGCCCAAGACTTTCTATGAAAACATGAGCCCCACCGTCCTGCAAAACTACATGGTGGACGATCTGGACTATATCGACCAGCAGACCAAATCCAACGGCCCCCGCAAAATGCAGGCCGTGATGAAATACATCAGCTTCTGGAAAAACGACCGGGAAGCTTTTGCCAAGCGCAAAGCAGACAGTGCTTACTTCAAACGCCTGCTCTACCCGGATAATTTCCAGTCCGCTCCCGAACCAGTCGCGGAGTGAGCTCCCAAGAGTTTGATCTTCAAGGGTAAACGGCATCGCCATTTACCCTTGTTCTCTACATAGGATGCATCGCCGCAGGGAGGTCCTTTGAACTATCAGGAATTTCTGGACCACATCTACCAAAAATACTCCGGCAACGTCAAGCTGGAACTGGATCGGATGGTCGGTCTGCTCAAGGATATGGGCTCTCCTCAGCAAAAGCTCAGCGGCTTTCACATCGCCGGCACCAATGGCAAAGGCAGCGTCTGTGCCACCCTGGAAGCCCTGGCTATGGCCCATGGTCTGAGTACAGGGCTCAACACCTCACCCCATCTTATCGACTACACGGAGCGCTTCCGCATCGATGGCCAGGAGCTGAGCTTCCAGCGGGTGCTGGATACCTTTCTGCGCTATGAAGATATCTTCGAAAAGTGGTCAGCCTCTTTTTTTGAGATCAGCACCGCCATCGCATTTGCCGTCTTTTCTGAAGAGCAACTGGACTGCTCAATCATAGAGGTGGGACTGGGAGGCCGCCTCGACGCCACCAACCTCTTTACTCCCGATGTGACAGCCATCACCACCATCGGCCTGGACCATGTGAAAACCCTGGGCGGCACTCTGGAACTCATCGCCGCCGAAAAGGCAGGAATCATTAAACGGGGAGTGCCACTCGTGTTGGGAAGCATCGAGCCTTCACCCCTCCACGTCATCATGAAAGTGGCCGAGGGCAAAGATGTGCCTATCTACCGCTGGGGCCTGGACTACCTTTCCATAGCCGGGCAGGATAATATTGCCGGGATCTGCTTTGACTATTTTTATGAAGACATTGGCTGGAAAGACCTGCGTGCCAACCTCATGGGAGAACACCAGGCCGTCAATCTGGCCACTGCTCTCACCTGTTTTATCCAATACGCCGCCATCAAGGGTTTTGAAGTATCGGAACCCGCTGTCCGAAATGCCCTTATGAATATCAACTGGCGCGGCCGCATGCAGGTCCTCAGCATTCAACCGCCCATTATCCTGGATGGGGCCCACAACCTGCATGGCATCCAAGCCCTCGTCAAGACTCTGGATAAAGCCTTTCCCGGCAAAAAGATAAACTTTGTGATCTCCATCCTGGCGGATAAAGACTACCGCGGGATGATCGAGCTGATCTGCTCCCGCGCCGCTCGTATCTATGTGGCCCAAAACCAATCAGACCGGGCCGCCAGCGCTGAAGACCAGCTTGCCGAAATTGGAAAACACGCCGTTCCAGCCACTGCCTATCCCAGTGTGGCAGAAGCTTACGCTCAGGCAGTAGCGGAGCTGGGACCGGATGACGTGTTGATCTGCGGAGGATCGCTCTACACCGTGGGGGAGGTCCTCACGGCCAATTCAGCATCGCCAGCTTAATCCTGCTGGCAGGAGATGATTATCCTCCACTGGTTGTTGTAGAGGCCTACGCTATCCCAGATCGCCGCTTTGACGGTCTTTTCCTCAGTTCCGCGCGCCTCAAACACGTATTCCCCTTTGCCGCTGGGCTGCTCAACGATCTGGCGTCCCAGCTTCAGCAGGCTTTCATATTCTTGATACAGAGGGTCTTCAAACAGCAGCAGGCCAATCTCTTTGACGTCGTCATCAAATATGATTCTGCCCGCGTTGTCTATCACGCATACCTCCATATCTGCTGGCAGTTTCATCCCGCTGAGCGCTCTCCTGACCACCAGCTCTGGACGAATCAGCATGGAAACCGCTCCCAGGATCTCAGCTTTGGCGTTCTTGACGGGTAGCGCTATCACCACCGCCGGAAAACCTTCCGCGGAGATGAAGGACTGGCTGAAAACCTCCCTGCCCTCCACCAGAGTTTCGCGCACATGGGGCTGCTTGATGATCTCGACTCCCTCCGCGTTGCGAAATTCGGGAGGCTCGATATAGCGCATCGTTCCCAAAGCGTCCACCCAGGCCACATCTACGATCAGAGGGCTGTCCGCGATGATGGAACTGAGGACACTTCGGATGGCTGCCTCACTCGTCCAGGCATCCCCGTTGACTGCCATGTGCTTTACTGCTATATCATTAAACCGGTTCAGGCTGTTTTGCAGCTCAGAGATCAGGCTCTGCAGGTTGAATTCTTTTTGAGGGTCAGGGCTTTGCTCATCCAGGCCCTTTTTGGCCATGATCAGCCACCAATCCAGGTTTGGCAGCTTTTGAAAGCGTCCCTGCCGTTTAAACTCTCCGAGATCGTAACTGATTTCACCGGATTCCTGCTGGAGCGCTTGCTCGATGGCACTTTTCAGAGAGGCCGGACTCTCTGTGATGGCATTCATAAAGATAAAATCCGCGTCCATATCCAGCATCGTGAGCCCCTCTGAGTTGACGGCAAACCAGGTGTAATCAATACCCAAATCCAGATCAGCGTTGACGCGGTGATGCAGATCATCCAGATAAATGGAAGCTCCCAGGGCTCCGTTGACCTTGCCATCAGTCCAAACAGGGGCGGCGATCACAGCCGACTTTTTACCGCTGGAACGGCTGAAAACCGGATACCCCAGGATCGGCTTGCCTTCAAACAAGCTAGCAAAATAACCGCGGTCCCGGAGGTTAAGGCCAGTGAGGTCCTTATCCAAACTGTAGTAATTGCCGTCCGGCTTCACATAAAACCACACTCCCGGCAGGCGATTGGGGATCATCATCAGATGTTTTTTGAGCGCAGGCCAGTCTCCCTCTATGGCTTCCCGGGTGGAAGCGATGATCTGCAGTTTGGAGAGATTTTCGGTGATAAGGTTGTCGAGATACAAGGCTGTGCTGGTGAGGGCCGTCCGGTCGACCTCCCCCCGGGGTAGATCACCG
>JAGOIY010000127.1 GCA_017995405.1 Candidatus Cloacimonadota bacterium | reverse complement strand
CTCTCACAGCGCAGCTCTCACTGCTTCTCATCGATGCTGAGCCCACTCTGGTATTTGCTGATTTTATACTCATGTTTCAAGACCCGGACTTTCAGGACCGGATAGACATTGCCGATGATTTTGACCCCACGGAGCTGGTCGCTCTCGCAAACCAAAAAATCGTTCAGTTCTCTGTCCAGTTCATGTTCGCAGGTGGAGATCCGGGCGGCAATTTCCTGCACTTCTTCCTGCCGGCCGTTTTGCTTGGCGTGCACCAGTTCACGGGTCAAATGCATCATCAGGGCTTTGAGAAAAGGACTGATCGTGATCTCCAACACCGTTTCGCTCTCGTCGTCTGCTTCCCCGGCATGACCAGCTTCAATGCGGACAGCGCTTTGCGCGTTGCTGGCAATGATGGGACCATCGGCCTGAGTGCTGATGCCCTTCTCCCCCACCACTTCGGAAGACCTGATCTCGCTGCAGCTTAGCAGCCCCCTGCAGAGCACCCTGGAGCTGATGATCCTGCCGCAGCGCAGATCTCCGATCACCTCCAGGCCCCCTTGACGACAGGAACGGATTTCACCTCCTACCAGGAGATCGCCTCCGCAGCTGATGCCGCTTTCATAAATATCACCGGAAACGCTGAGTCCGCCTTGAAGATGGATGCCAGAACCCCGGATGGAGCCTTCCACGATCAAATCGACGGGGGCCCGGAGGTCCTGAACCCCTTCCAGGTCGCCCTGGATGATCAGGGTGGAGTGCACGCTCACGCAGTCTTCATCGTCCAAAGCAATGTAACCGGATTTGACGCTCACAAACTGCCCCTTTTCTGGCAGATAGCTCACGTTCTCTCCCGCCATGGCCGTGGCGGCATCCAGATCTGTCTGAGTGGGAGCGATCATCTCGCCCAGCACGTTGTAGATGCTACCCTCCCGATCGAAGATGTTGTCACTCAGATCGGCCAGCACCGTCCCCGCTTCCACGCAGGTCAGGCTTGGAATCTGCTCGGGTGTCACTCTGGGATTGAAAGCTCTGGCCTGCTCCACGTCGAAAAAGCGTTTGATGGTATTACCGCTGCCACCGGTTTTGCACATGGCCACCGGAAAGGGCTGATCAAAATCCTTTTCGAGATTGTGGGCCCGGATGTATCGGAGCGCGTCCTCAAAGCCATATTTGATGCCTGCCCTGTCTATCAGGTCCAGGATGTCACGTTCGTTGACCAGCTTGCCGCTCGTGTGGACGGTCAGCCAGGCGGAGAGCTTGTCTTCGCTGATTCTGAGGCTCAGATTGCCGGATGGATTGGTATAGGTATCAGTCATATTCGATCCCGACGAGGTTGATCTGACGGTTGTGGGTGCCATCTCTGCGGAAGGAGTGGTAACCCTGGGTCTCAAAGGTGCAGCTGTGGTCCTGCTCGATATCGCGAAACGCGATCCCGGCTGCGATGAGCTGCTGAAAAATACAGTGGCGGATATCCAGTTTGAGATCATCCCGCGGCCCTGGACTTATGCCTGTCTCTATCAAGCTGGTGTGAAACGCGTCATAGACGGCCCGGTTCACCTGATAGTGGTCCACACAGATTCCCGCCCCAATCCAGGCACAGAGGTCACGCGGCTCAATGCCATATTCGCTTTTCAGGAGTTCCACAGCCCGGCTCACGATGTTTTTCCGGGTGCCTTCCCTGCCGCTGTGAACTGCTCCCACGGCTCTGTGAAGCTTGTCCGTAAACAGCACCGGAGTGCAATCCGCCGTCCTGATCAGGAGATACTGATGGGGCACATTGGTCACAAAACCATCCGCGACCGCGATCTGAGGATGAGCTCCAAAACCGGCCCCGCTGTCCGCTTCGCTACAGATATGCACTTCCCTGGAATGGGTCTGCTGGCAGATCACCACTCTGGAAGCGGGAATCAGCTTATCCCCGATGTAGAAGTCATGGTGGGCGGCCATAATGCTGCGGTAATCCGGAGTCCCGTTGCCCAAATGCAGCCAGGTCTTCACACTTCCCCCGGGTTTAGCTTTACCGCCACTGGCCTGTAGATTTCTTTGTTGCCGCTAATGATCAGCATCCTGAAGATGTCGCGCACGATGTTTGGAATCAATCTGAGACCAAACAAGGCCCAGATCAGACAAACTCCCGCGCAGATGCTGAGCGCGTTGCGGGGACCAAACTGCCGGGTCAGCGTTCCTGCCAGCAAGCCTCCAAAGGGAGACGCGGCCATAAAAGACATCGTGTAAACGCTCAGGACCCGGCCCCGCATATGGTCTGCCACCACGGACTGGATAATGGTGTTGGTGGATGCCATCTGCATGGTCATGCCCAGGCCGATAAAGAGCATCAGGAACAGGCTGAGCGGCAAAGACGAACTGCGTGAAAAGATGATCAGCACCAGGCTCACGGCCACTCCCAGACTGATCATCACAGTGGGCAACCCCTTGATAGTCTTGCGGCTGGCCAGATAAAAGGAGGTGCACAAAGCTCCGATCCCAGCCGTGGATAGCAATAAACCTTGCGTGCCGGCAGTGCCTTTGAGAATATCCCGCGCGAAGACTGGAATCAAAGTGGAATAGGACATCCCAAAGAGGGTAAACACCATTAGATTGGAGATCAGGAAACGGATGGGCAGATGACCGAAAGCATAGTTCCAGCCCTCTTTGATCTTGGTGAAGGTGCTCTCGGATTGGGGTTTTCGGGCCGGATAACTGAGATGGATCATAAACAGCATCACGATCACGGGGATATAGGATATCGCGTTGATGGCAAAGCACATCCCCTCTCCAAACAACAGGATCATCGCTCCCCCAAAACTGGGGCCCACCAGTCTGGCGCTGTTGAACATGGCGGAATTGGTGGCGATAGCATTGGGCAGCAGGCTGCGTTTGGCTACCAGATCGATCACAAAGCTCTGGCGGATGGGTGAATCCACCGCTTCGATCACTCCCTGCATCAAGCTGAGGGCCATCAGCGGCCAGATCCTGTCGGCATTGATAAATCCGCTGATGGCTGCTAATGCCAGCAGCGCTGCCTGCAGCATAAACAGGCTCTGGGTGATGATCAGAGTGTGATGACGGTTCCACCGGTCTCCCCAGGCCCCGGCAAAGGGACTGATAAAGAGGGCCGGGATCATGCTGAGGAAGCTGATCACTCCCAGCAGGAAGGCTGAATTGGTGAGCCGGTAGACAAACCAGCCCATGGTGGTGCGCTGCATCCAGGTGCCGATCAGAGAAATCCCCTGACCCATGAAAAAGAGACGGTAGTTGCGCACCGTGAGGGCTACAAACAGCTCTTTGATCTTCTTCATCAGAGGATAAAGCGGGCCAGATCGTCACTCTCGATCACTCTGGCCATCTTGGCACGTACCAGCTTCGGAGTCACTTTCAGGCTGGTCAGCGTGGGATTGGGCATGTCAAACAGGTACTCGTCCAAGAGCGTATTCATGATCGTATGCAGACGCCGGGCCCCGATGTCTTCCATCTTTTCATTGGCCAGAGCGGCATATCTGGCGATCTCGGCCACCGCGTCCTTGCTGAAGCTCAGCTTGCAGCCATCCGCGGCGAAGAGAGCTTGATACTGTTTGATGAGAGCATTTTCCGGCTCCACCAGAATGCGCTCAAAATCCGCTTGCGTGAGGCTGTTGAGCTCCACCCGGATGGGAAAGCGGCCTTGCAGCTCCGGGATCAGATCACTTGGCTTGGCGGTGTGAAAAGCCCCCGCCGCGATGAATAGCACATGGCAGGTGTCGATGGGACCGTATTTGGTGGGCACCACGCTTCCTTCCACGATGGGCAGCAAATCGCGTTGCACTCCGCTGCGGGAAACGTCCACCTGACCGTGGCGGTCCGGAGAGGCGATCTTATCGATCTCATCGATGAAGATGATGCCATCGTTTTCCACCGCTTCGCGAGCGGCTTCCACCACCTTCTCCTTGCTCACCATGCGGTTGGCCTCTTTGTCCATAAAGTAGTCGATGGCTTCCTTCACGCTCATGCGCAGGCGCTTCTTTTTGTTCTGGCCGGGAAAGAGGCCAGAGATCATCTCGCTGATATCAAACTCCGCCATATCCATGCTTTGAGGATTCAGGAGCTCCAAGGTGGCGCTGGGTATGTCCTCCGCTTTAAACTCCACTTCCCGGTCGTCCAGCTTGCCGCTGATCAGCTTGTCCAGCATCTTTTCACGGGTACGGGCTTTTCTGGCCGCGGTCTCGGGATCTTTTTCACTGTTTGCCACTGGCACCAGCAGATCGAGCACCCGGTTCAAAGCCGCGTCGTAGGCCTCCAGTTGCACATTCTCCAGCATCTGATGACGGATCTGATTGACGGCGTTGCTCATCAGCTCTCTCACCATCGATTCCACATCCCTGCCCACATATCCCACCTCGGTAAACTTGGAGGCTTCCACCTTGATGAAAGGAGCGTTGGCCAGCCTGGACAGCCTTCTGGCGATCTCAGTCTTCCCCACTCCGGTAGGACCGATCAGGATGATGTTGTTGGGCATGATCTCCTGCTGGAGATCACTGTCAATCTGCTGACGGCGCCAGCGGTTTCTGAGCGCGATGGCCACGCTGCGCTTGGCAGCATGCTGGCCTACGATATACTTGTCAAGTTCCTCCACCACTCTTTGAGGGGTGAGCTCATCGGGAGCGAATGTCATATCTCTTCCACCACCAGATTGGCGTTTGTATACACACAGATCTCAGAGGCCAGGCGCACCGCTTCCGTCACAATGGTCCGGTTGTCCAGCTTGCTGTGCAGTGCCATCGCCCTGGCAGCTGCCAGAGCGTAGTTGCCACCGGAACCGATGGCGGCGATGCCATCGTCGGGTTCCAGCACGTCCCCCACTCCACTGATCACAATAATGCCAGTGGCATCCCCAGCGATCAGCATGGCTTCCAGCCTGCGCAGATAACGATCGCTGCGCCAGTCTCTTGCCAGCTCGACAGCGGCTTTGCGCAAGGCTCCTTTGTGGGCCTTGAGCTTCTCTTCAAACTTTTCAAACAGGGTAAA
>JAGOIY010000126.1 GCA_017995405.1 Candidatus Cloacimonadota bacterium | reverse complement strand
CTCTCACTTTCTAGTTGACAACAAGTCCCCCTCAGCTTATCTTGCCTTGAAATTAAAAGGATGAAAGAAAATGAAGATCAAACTGACCCGTGAGCTCATTCACAAGCTGCCCAAGACCGATCTGCACGTGCATCTGGACGGCAGTGTCCGGATCCCCACTATCCTCGATCTGGCCAGGCAGCACAATATCAAATTGCCCACTATGGACGCGGTCGAGCTGGAAAAACTGATCGTCTGCGGAGAACATACCACCAGTCTGGATGATTATCTGCGGGGATTTCATATCGTAAACCTGGTATTGCAGACCAAGGAAGGCCTCAGGCGGGCCGCTTATGAACTGGCAGAAGACGCCGCGGCCGAAAACGTGCGCTACATGGAAGTGCGTTACAGCCCCATCCTGCACACCTTGGGAGGATTGAAGCTCACCGAGATCTCCCAGGCCGTGATTGACGGGCTCAAACACGCCGAACGTGATTTCCGGATCAAGACGGGTGTGATCATCTGCGGGATCCGCAATATGGACCCCACCACCTCTTTGAAACTGGCCGAGCTGGCCATCGCCTTCAAAAACAAGGGAGTTATCGGCTTTGACCTGGCTGGAGGCGAATACAATCACCCTGCCAAGGACCACAAGGAAGCCTTTGACCTGGCTCTCAAAAACAACCTCAACATCACCATTCACGCCGGGGAAGCCTATGGCCCCGAAAGCATCCATCAGGCCTTGCACTATTGCGGCACCCATCGCATCGGTCACGGCACCAGGCTGGTGGAGGATGGCGATCTGCTCAACTACGTGAACGACCACCGCATCCCCCTGGAAATCTGCATCAAGAGCAATTTCCACACTAAAGCGGTACCCGACATCCGCAGCCATCCCATTGATTTCTATATCGACTACGGTCTGCGGGTGACCATCAACACCGATAACCGCACCATTTCCAACACCACCGTCACCGACGAATACATGCTGGCCATCAACGAGCTCAAGCTGGATTACTCCACCATCAAGTATGTGATCCTCAACGGTTTCAAGAGTGCCTTCGCCCCCTATAAAGAGCGGGTGAGGCTGATCAACGACACCCTCAAGGAGTTTGAGGAAATCGAAGAAGCCGAGCTAAAGACCAAGGTGAAGGTAAAAGAGAACCTCTGATGTACAACACCATCAAGCGCTCCTTTGAGCTGGCCCATCAGACCCTGAGCGGGTTTATGGCCAATGAAGACAACTTTGTGGAGATTCAGCGGGTGGCCAATGCCATCGCGCGCTGTTTCAGAGAAGGCGGCAAGTGTATCATCTTTGGCAACGGTGGCTCCATGTGCGATGCCACTCATTTTGCCGAGGAATTCACCGGCCGCTTCCGGAACGAGCGTCCCGCCCTGCCTTGCATTGCCATTTCCGAGCCCTCCCATCTCAGCTGTGTGGGCAACGATTACGGCTTTGAAGAGGTTTTCTCCCGCGGGGTGGAAGCCTTTGCCCGTCCAGACGACTTTGTGATCGGCATCTCCACCAGTGGAAACTCACCCAACGTGATCCGGGCCCTGCAAAAAGCCCAGGACCTCGGCTGCTTTACCTTTGCCCTCCTGGGCAAGGACGGCGGCCTGCTCAAAGATGCTTGTGATTTTGAATTAATCGTGCCGGCCGCAACCTCAGACCGGGCGCAGGAAATCCACACCCTCATCCTCCACATCATCATCGAATGTGTGGAGATAGAACTATATCCAGAGTTATAAAACCATGAAAAAGATCATATTCAGCTTCATTCTCGCCACCCTGGTCCTGGTGCTGGGAGCCCAGGGAAACTATTACAACGGGGTGCTTACCCTCACCGGAAACTCTCTGCTGACCGGCCTGAGAGCTTTGATCAGCACCAACACCTACAGCAGCTACGACGGGGCCAAGGTCTATCTCTTTCAGGACCTTGAAAACACCAACGGCAACGTGACCTGCATCTACACCGGCGAAGTGTATTATGTGGGCTACAACTACACCGGCTCCAACAACCCCAACACCGAGCACACCTACGCCCAGAGCTGGTTTTCCAGCCCCTCCACATCGATCAAAAAGGCCGACCTGCATCACCTCTTTCCCTCCAACTCCGTGGTCAACAGCTCCCGGGGCAATTTTCCCCTCTACACCGTGGCCAATCACTCCTCTGCCAACGTCTATTACAACGATACTCCCTGGCAGAGCTACAGAGGCAACAGCTCCACCGGCTACACCGTGTTTGAACCGGCCGATGAGACCAAGGGCAACATCGCCAGAGCTTTGCTCTATTTTTACACCCGCTACAACGATCCCCTCACCCAGCAAAATATCAATATGCTGCCGGTGCTGGTGGACTGGAGCAACCAGGACCCCCCCGACACCTGGGAAATCACTCGCAACCAGGGTGTTTACAGCTTTCAGGGCAACCGCAATCCCTTTGTGGACCATCCGGAATTCGTAAACCGCATCTGGGGTCCTGTGGATGAGGACGATCCCGTGTTGCCAGCCGTTTCAGAGCTTTATCTGAACGGCGTGTGGCCCAATCCCTTCTCACAGAATGCCAGGATCAGCCTCCAGAGCAAGAGCTCCCGCTCTGCCAACCTGAGCGTCTATGACATCAGAGGCCGCAAGGTAAAAAGCACATCCTTCAATTTAGTCCCCGGCGTCAATGAACTGGGCTGGGACGGAAAAGACGAAGCGGGACAAGAGCTTGGCAGCGGGATTTATCTGCTGAGGATCAGCTCCGGTGAGCTGAATCTGAGCGCCAGGCTGGTGCTGCAGCGCTAACCGGAGGGATAGCCAGATTGAACTTCACCAGGCTGGCCTTTATGCTGCTGGGGCTGATCACGCTCCTCAGTTCAGGGGCTTGCGCCTCCGTAAAGACTAACGTGTTTCCGCTGGGTGATTCCTATCTGAAAGAAGAGCAGCTTTACAGCCGGCTCAAAGAGATCGCGGCCCTCAATCCAGGTCTGGCCAAGCTGAGAGTGATCGGCTTTTCCGGCACTAACGAGATTCCCCTCTACGCTCTCGAGATCGGAATGGCCAGCGCGCCGCGCAGAATCCTGATCATCGGTCAGCACCACGGCGATGAGGTGTTGGGTGTGCAACTGGCTGTGGCGCTTGCCAATGAGCTGGTCACGAAGTGGAAAAAGGACTCCCGCTGGGAGCGGATCCTGGATGAGTTTCAGTTTTGGATCGTGCCCACCATCAACCCGGAAGGCTGGCGCAGCGTGAGCCGCGGCGAATATCAATGGAAGCGCAAAAACAACCGCGATACAGATAAAAACAAGCGTTTTGACCTACGCACCGACGGCATCGATCTCAACCGCAACTATCCCGTTTTCTGGGCCGACGATCCTCCCGTGCCTGCAATTAACCCTTATTACAAAGGCGAAAGGCCCGCCTCCGAACCGGAAATCCAGGCCATCATGAAGCTGGCCGACACCCATAAGTATGATCTGGCCATCTTCTATCACAGCTCGGCCTCGGGAGCCTACAGCGAAAAAATCTATCTGCCGGCCTGGGTAGTCACCGACGAGGAACAAAAGTCCAGGATCGTCAAACTAATGGACTTTGCCAAAGACTACGCGGCCCTGATCAAGCGTGACTATCAGAAAGGCCATTATCAAGTGGGAGAAGGTAATAGCTCCAGAGTGGGCAATGCCCGCAACTACTTTTTTCACACTCACGGCACGGATGCCATGCTGGTGGAAGTGGGTGGTATAAACTCCTCCGGGGTCAGCGTCATCCATCCTCCCGAAGCCATGATAAAAAAAATAGTTGACAGACATATCCAGGCCCTCAGAAAGGTTCTGTATAAACGCTCCGGATAAGGAGAACCCATGAAGATCCTCGAGGCCATCCAAGACCCCAACAGCGAGCTGGCCCTCTTGCTGGACAGCCTCTATGACGCTGTCTATATCGTTGACCGCGAACGCGTTATCCTCTATTGGAACCACGCCGCCGAACAAATCACCGGCTTCAGCGCGGCCGAGGTCCTGGGCCATAGCTGTAAAGACGGCATCCTCAACCACATAGACGAAAACGGCAAACTGCTCTGCTACGAAGGATGTCCGCTTTTGTATGCCATGGAGAACGCCGGCAACACCTCCGCCAAGGTCTATCCCTGTCACAAACAGGGGCATCGCTTTCCGGTGGAGACCCATGTGACCAGCATCCTGGATGAGGATGGCACTGCCGTGGCCGCCATCGAGGTCTTTCGCGATATCACCCATCAGGAAGAATTCCGCATCATGCAGGAGAAGTTCAACGGCCTGATCCGCAAATATGTGTCTTCCGTCACCTTCGACGAAGTGCGCGAACAGGCCAAAGGCAAGGCCGGTTCCCGGGCTTCCAGGATCGTGGACCTCACCGTATTGTATCTGGATGTGGTCAATTTCACCGGCTTTTCTGAGCGCAACGACAGCAGCGCGGTGATGGAAATGCTCAACGAGCTCTTCGGAATCTGCGACGTCATCACGCGTGAATGTCTGGGAGATATAGACAAGTTTATCGGGGACGCCATCATGGCGATCTTCAACGATGCCAACGATGCCGTCCGGGCCTCGGTTAAGATTCTGCAGGAAGCCCTGCCCCAGATGAACCAATCCCGCCAGCAGCGCGGCCTGCAAGAGATCAGTGTGCGCATTGGCATCAACAGCGGTCTGGTGATGCAAGGCGAGGTCGGAACCCTGGACCGGCGCGACCTCACCGTGATCGGAGACGCCGTCAACATCGCCGCCCGGGTGGAAAAAAGCAGCCTGCCAAACCGGCTGATGATCTCCGAGGCCAGCCACGCCAGGCTGAAAGCCGATCTGAGGCCCAAGTTCGAGTTTCATCACGAAGAGCAGCTCCGGGGCAAAAATGCCAGCGTAAGGCTGTATTTGCTGCAGTAAACGACCTGCATAAGAAAGCTTCCGCTCCGGCCGCAGTTCACGCAGCCGCGCTAAAGCTATAGAAGGCAGTAAGATTGCGGGCTGCCGGGACTTTCCTCAGTAAACACTGGCAAAAC
>JAGOIY010000016.1 GCA_017995405.1 Candidatus Cloacimonadota bacterium | reverse complement strand
CAGGCAAGGGAAAGTATCCTCACAACGAGGAAGTCGAAGCTGCCATCAACTGCTATCTGAAGTATGGCAAAGACTTGGAAGGCATCAGAGTACTGCTGACGGCCGGGGCTGGTGAAGAACCTATTGACCCCATGCGCAAGCTCACCAACAACTCCAGCGGCAAGATGGGCATCGCCCTCGCCAGAGCTTTAGCGCTACGGGGCGCGAAAGTGCGCCTTGTGCATGGAAGGATCAGCGTTTCAGTACCTTACTATCTGGAAGAGGCTGTGGAGGCCAATGACGCGCACACTATGCTGGAAGCAGTGATGAGCAGACGCCAGGATGCCGATTGGATCATCAAATGCGCCGCGGTGTCTGATTTTACACCACTCAATAAAGAGCTAAGCAAGATCCCCAAACAGACATCCCTGCAGCTGGAATTGATCTCAACTCCAGACATACTTGCCATGTTGGGCACTATGAAAGCTCCCGGACAAAAGCTGATCGGCTTTGCCGCCCAAACTGAGGACCTAATCAAAAACGCCAAAGCAAAACTCAAGAAAAAGCGGCTCGATATGATCTGTGCCAACCTGCTCAAAACGGCTGGTCAGGACAGCACGGAGATCGTTGTGATCAAGGCAAACCATTCCAATAAAAATGCTTATGCGCACTTATCCGGTACCAAGGATGAGGTGGCACATGCTATCATAGACCACATCAAGAGCTTAGACATTGAAAAGCATGACAGAGATATGGAGTTGGATACCCATGACGGATAGCGGTTACCTGATCATCGACGGCGCTAACGGTCAGCTGGGATCATACCTGGCAAGCTATCCTCAGCTTCAGGTCTATCCACAATTGCTGCTTTACCATAGACGCAAGGACAGATTGGCAGGATGGCACGATACTCCTGAGCGGTTGATCAGGTCTTGCGATCTGCTGGACCCGGGTGCTCTGGAAGCAGTCATCTCCGAGGCCAATGATCACTTTGGAGCTTATCCCTCCAGGCTTATTCACACGGCCGCCATTCGCAGCAGCGATGCTCAAAGCGTGGCGGACTGCGACCCGGAGATCTTTTATAACACAATGAGGGTCAATCTGATGAGCGCCATGCATATGATGAAGGCGGTGCTCAAATATATGCCGGCCAGGGGATTCGGCAGGATGGTGTTTTTGGGCTCTTCCGTCACGGCCACAGGTCTGTCGCGGGGGGCAGCGTATGCTGCTTCCAAAGCGGCAATCGTCAATCTGGTCAAAAGCGCCGCCCTGGAAAACGCGGAGCACGGCATCCTGATCAACTGTCTTTCCCCGGCTCCTGTAGAGACAGAGCTAAGTGACGATTACAGCGGCGACTATCTTGAGTTTAGAAAACGGTATTTTGCCGACCATATTGCCAGAACTCCCACCCACAAACTGGTTAGTTTGCAGGAATTGGCGGTTTTGAGTGTATTATTGTTAGACAACGCCCTGCAAAATCTGACGGGGCAGGAAATCTATGTGAATGGAGGTTCGCTGTGAAGCGCTTTTACCTGTCTATGATCGTGATGCTGCTGCTCCTTCCCCTGGGCTCGAATGTGGCTTTCAGGGATGGAGAGAAACTGGTCTTTACCGTCAAATACGGTATGGTCCATGCCGCTGAGGCGATTTTGAGTGTTAAATCCGGCACCTACTCTGGCCAGCCGGTATGGCTGTTGAGCACCGATGCCCGCACCTATCCCTTTTTTGACGCTTTCTTCAAAGTGCGGGACAAGGTGGAATCCTGGTGGGACAAAGATACGCTGCTCCCCCACAAGTTTGTTAAAAACCTGCAGGAAGGCAGTTATAAACAACGCCGCATCCACACCTTCAACCACGCCAAAGGTACTACCACCTACCAGAAATGGAGCTTTAAAAACTCCAAGTTTGCCACCGAGGACATGAAGATGCTCAGCAAAACCCAGGATGTGTTGAGTGCCTTCTATTACGTGCGCAATCAAAAGCTCACACCCGGACAAAAGATTAATCTAAACATAACCTCCGATGGCAGATCCATGAATACGGACGTGTTGGTGCACAAGCGTGAAAAAGTCAGCACCATCTTTGGAAGCATCAATTGCCTGGTGATCGAGCCCAAGCTGAAGAGCGGAGCTGTATTCAAGCAGAGCGGCCGCATCCAGATCTGGGTGACGGACGACCAGTATAAAATCCCCGTCAAGCTGGAAAGCGCCGTTTCTTTTGGCTCTTTTGTGGCAGTTTTGAAGGAAGCCTACAACGTACCCTACAAGGTGAAATGACCGATCTTCTGGCCCTGTCAACCTATGACTATGAGCTCCCTGAAGAGCTGATCGCCCAATACCCTCTCCAGCAACGAAGCAGCTCACGTTTGATGAGGGTTTCCAGGCATAACGGGCGCATCGAACACCTGAGCTTTGACAGGATCGTGGACCTGCTGAATCCCGGGGAAGTATTGGTGCTAAACGACAGCAAGGTAATTCCTGCTCGCCTGTATGGCCTCAAAGAAAACGGCACCCGGGTGGAAGTCCTGCTCCTGAACGAACTGGAACCGCTGGTCTGGAAGTGCATGGTCCATCCCGGCAAACGTTTGAAACAAGCCCAATGGCTGAGTTTCTCTCCTCTGCTCCGGGCTTATGTGTCTGCAGCCGATGAGGATGGCCTGAGGCGCGTCAGTTTCCGGATCGCCAACGAGGAACTTCAAAGCGCCCTTGACGCTTTCTGGCATGAGCTGGAAGCGGTGGGCCACGTTCCCCTGCCTCCCTACATCAAACGTGAAGATGAGCTTCCCGACCGCCAGTCCTACCAGACCGTCTATGCCCGTGAACGTGGATCGGTGGCGGCCCCAACTGCCGGACTGCACTTCACGCCCGCGCTGCTCGCTGCTCTGGAAGCCAAGGGGGTCCGGATTGTCAAGCTCACTCTGCATGTGGGGATGGGTACCTTTCTGCCGGTCAAGCAAGACAGGATCGATCTCCATAAGATGCACAGCGAGTTTTGCACCGTGAGTCCAGATGCCGCAAAGACTGTAAATGAAGCCAAAGCAAGCGGCAAACGCGTCATCGCGGTGGGCAGCACATCAGCGCGCACCCTCGAGAGCTTTTTTACCGGGTCAGAGCTGCTCAGCGGATCGCGCTGGACCGATATTTTTATCTACCCCGGCAAAGAGATGAGGGTGGTGGATGCCCTGCTCACCAACTTCCATTTGCCCAAATCAAGCTTGTTGATGATGATCTCCGCTTTCGCGGGGATCGAACTGATAAAAAACGCCTATCGTGAAGCCGTGCTGGAGCGTTACAGGTTTTTCAGCTACGGGGACGCGATGCTGATCGAGTGAGTTTATGAAAGCCAATTATCTCTTTGACACCGTCGAAAGCACCATGCTCGAGTATGAAAAGATCCGTGGGATCAGTAGCGAATATGCCAATATCACCGTGAGGGCCGTATCTCAATCCGGTGGGATGGGACGGGGCGGTCATCGTTGGCACTCCCCTCAGGGTGGTTTGTGGTTCACCTTTGATTTTGCCCATCAGGAAGCGGTGGAGTCTTTCGCTCTGTATGCCGGACACTGTCTTCACAAGCTGCTCCGCAGGCTCTACCGCCTGGATGATCTCAAGATCAAATGGACAAACGATATCTATTATCAGGACAAGAAGATAGCCGGTATCCTCTGTCGTTATCAGATTGTCGAGCACTTTTACGTGATCGGCCTGGGATTGAACACAAACAACACCGTCGATCCTGATATCATTCCCACTCAGGCCGTGCCCCTCCGGGAGATATTGAGCTATGATGTATCCAATGAATACCTTATGAAACTCTTTATCGCGGAGATGAATGACAACAAACACCTGCTGGATCAGCCCTCCAGCTATCTGGAGTATTGCGACGCCAATCTCTATGGAAAGGGACGCGTAGCCACTTTAGAACAAGGAAGAGACCTGATCGAAGGCAGAATCCTGGGTCTGGACGAATATGGGCATCTGCGGCTCGACTGTGGAGAGCTAAAGACAATCAGCTACGGGACGCTGGTGAATATTGGGTGAGAGCTGAAGCTGTGAGATACCTGGCCACGCCACAAAGTCACTAGCCTTGGAGGCTCACTACTCAGTAGTGTCTTATCGCCTGGTCATGGGCAAGCCCGGACAAAGTCGGAAGCAGACCCCTGAAATGGCCTTTGGATCGGGTATGCTCGTCCGCGGGATTACCCCCATCAGCAAGAGGTCCTTAGCAGAGGAATCGGGATGCCGTAAAACACAAAGTTGTATGGCTAACCACTTTATCTGCAAGTAGATGGATGATATCTATTTCATTCTCCATTCCCAATTGCCAAGCGGAGTACCGGGGATGTTCATCCTGGCGTTGGCCCCCAAACCTAATAGGTCCTGCATAGGGAAAATGCATGTTTCGCAACCACTTCCCAGGGCGATTTCCATCATCAGGGAGGCGGCGTTTGAGGCGGTGGGGGCTTCCGGCCAGTTCAGTCTATTGCGTGCGTAGCTCACAAAGTTGCGATATTCGCCCGCTTCCGGATCAAGCTCCTCAAACCATTGACGGGAAGTGAGATTGTCGTGGGTGCCAGGGTAGATTATCCGGTCGGATGGATATTCCGCCACTTTGGGATCGGGATGCTGCCAGCAAAATTGGAGCACGATCATGCCGGGAAAGCCAAAGCGTTCTCTCACCCGGCAGACTTCCTCCGTCAGGATGCCAAGATCTTCCGCGATAAAAGGATAAGCCGTGAAACGCTGGGTCAGCCGCTCAAACAACTGCTCACCGGGAGCTGGGATCCAGGCACCGTCGCGAGCGTGGTCTGGCATTTTGGGCTCATTATCCTGGCCAGCAGGTGGACAGGGCACGCTCCAATAGTTCACATATCCGATAAAGTGATCTAAACGCAGGCGGTCCAGATAGCCTAGTGCGTCCGATATCCTGTTTTCAAAGAGCTCGAATACCTCAGAGCGTTGCTCGTCCCAGCGGTAAATCGGATTTCCCCAGAGCTGTCCATCCTCGCAAAAAGCATCGGGAGGCACGCCCGCTACCTGTAAACGTCTGCCCGCCTGGTCCATCTGAAACAGCTCCGGATGAGCCCAAACTTCAGCACTGTGGTAGGCCAGATAGATGGGAAGATCGCCCCAAAGCTCGATATTAAGCTGCCTGAGAGCCTGCCTCAGTTCCGTGAGCTGGTCCCTCAAAATAGCCTGGACAGCGGCCTGGGACATCATGAACGGTTCAAAGCCGCGCAGCAGCTCCTGCCACAGCGTTTCGCTATAGGACCGGTGCTGAGGCTGCCAGAAACTCCAATGCGAGTCTCCATAGAGCCTGTCAAGTGTCAAAAAAGCGATGTAGGGCTTGATCCAGGCGGCTTGATCGTGGATAAAAGCCGCAATGTCGTGCCTTTTGAGATAAGCCGCCGCGGCAATTTCCAACAGCCTTCCCTTGCGCCTGAGCACCTGCTCAAAAGCCACTCTGTCACTGCCAGGCAGACGAGCCGTCTCCAAATCTTCCGCCTCGATCAGGCCCCGCCTATACAGCAATTCAGGGCTGGCCAGCAAAGGATCAAGTGCGAACGCGGAAATGGGGCTGTAGGGAGAGTTTCCATAGCCCCGGTGATTGAGGGGCAGCACTTGCCAGATCTTGTAACCCTGATCAGCCAGGAAGCCCGCGAAAGATGTGGCAGCCGGCCCGAGATCGCCAATCCCATAATCTCCGGGCAGGGAGCTGAAATGCAGTAGGACCCCTTTGCGCTTCATTTTCCGGCCATGATCCTGAGCGCGCAGAGCTCCAGCAGCGTGAGGTTTGGGGCCAGACTCAGTTTGAGCGCGCTGTCTGTTTCGAGCAGAATGGCATTGATGGTTCTGAGCGTATCCAGGGAGTAATTGGCGCTGCCTTCCAGAAAGATCTGGCGCTGGTCCATGTAGAGATCGTTGAGATGCTTGGCGCCAATCTCCGCGAGGGTGACGTGGTTCTTGCGCAGGGCCAGTACCTTGTGGATGATGGCGTAGAACTTACTGAACTGGAAAAATACCTGCAAGGCTTCCCACTCGGAATCCAGCATTCTCTGGACGGTGATCAGGGTGGCTTTCAGGTCTCTTCTGCCCAGAGCGCGGTAAAAATCTGCCAGAGTGCCCACCCTGGAAGTTCCCACGCTGCGCTCTACCTCTTTTACACCGATGCGCTGATTGCCGGTAAGCAGACACAGCTTCTGCAGTTCGTTGGCGGCATTGGCAAAATCCAGCTCTACCTTGGAGATAAACAGATCAATTGCGGCTTCTTCCATCTTTCTGCCAGCTTTGCTCAACATTCCGTTTAACCAGGGTTTGAGGTTGTAAGCACTGCGGGGCGGATCGCATCTGATCTCCAGACAGCCTGCTTTGATGCTCTTCCAGCCTACCAGACGGGCATCAACTTTCGTGGCGATGATCACCAGGCTCTGCGAATCGGAAGGCGAGCTCACATATGCTGCCAGGGCTTTCTGTTCTGCCACTTTCAGGGATTCCGCGTTTCTGAGGATCACCAGTTTTTGAGCTGAAAAGATGGAGAAGGTGTCCAATACATCCACCAGTTGCGGGACCTTGACTTCGTCCCCGTAGATATTGACGACATCCGCGCCTAAGCGATTTTTCAGCTCCCGCCGGATGGGGTCCAGCACACTGTCACAGAGCCAGGCATCCGTCCCCAGGATCAAATAACACCGCCCCAAGCCAATCATGGAGGGTTTAAACTCCAGCGCGTTAATGCTTTGAACTGCCATGATCAGCTCACCAGCAGGATAATGCTGAGCACGCCCACTCCCCAGCAGTAATAGGCAAAGTACTTCAGATTGCCTCTTTGGACCATGTTGATCAGTAGGGAGATCACCAGCCAGGCCACTCCAAAAGCGCTGACAAATCCCCCCAGATAGATGAAGAACTGCGAAGGCTGCAGGGAGGCTAATACCTTAAACTCCTTAAGGTTGGCGGCCAGGATAGCGGGAATGGACAGCAGAAAAGAAAAAGACGCCGCGTCCTTACGTTTGAGGCCACAAAACAGCGAAGCTCCAATGGTGGAACCGGAACGGGAGATTCCAGGGATGATGGCCAAGCCCTGCACCAATCCAATGATGACCGAGCGCGTGAGACCCATGGAAACGGATGGGATGGAGCCACCCTTCATATAGTCCGACGCGAAAACTATGGCCCCTGTGACGAGCAGCATAAAGGCCACGATGAGAGGCTGGTCGTAAAGCGATTCAAACCAATCCCCAAAAATCAGGTAGATCAGGCCCGTGCCCAGAGTGGCGGCCAGGATGTACATGATCAGCGCGCGGTTGTAGCGGTGGGCCTGATTTTGGGGGCTGTCTCTCCACTTGAAGAGGGCTAAGGCCAGATCCAGGATCAGCTTCCTGAAATAGATCAGCACTGCCAGCAGGGTTCCCAGATGCAGGAACACCTCGAAAGCCACATCAGCACCCATCTCCAGCCGCAAAAAACGCTGCAACAAAACCAGATGCCCGCTTGAGCTCACCGGCAGAAACTCAGTTAGCCCCTGCACGATGCCCAGAAAGATCGATTGGAGTAGATTCATATTAACTCACTTGTTTAATTGAGAATTGAGCATTGACAATTGAGGATGCTCACGACAATTCTTCGTTTCCAGACCCCCTTGGAGTTCAAAGCCCCTGGACAGCTTATACATCTATCTCTAAATCTGATGGGGCTTTGGACTTCAAGCAGTACTTCGGAGTTCGAATCGTCCTTCGGTGCACTGGTTGAAGTCCAAGCGGCCATCAAACTCGTTGTCATGCAAACCGTTATCGTGGCCGCTTGAACTCCAACGGAGCATAGTGGTGTCGAATTCGTATCTCACCTACCGTAGGTATCTCACATGCGGAGCATCTCACAGCGTTAGCGTTCACAATATCTCCGGCACCCGATAGCGGCCACTTTTGGAAAGGGGCACCAGCGTGTAACCGGCTTTGCGCATCCGGTTTATAAACTGAACCAGATATACCAGCTTAGCCTGGTTGTGGCAGTGAGTGATGGCGATCAAATGGGGTTTCTTATCGCTCATTTGTTCCAGCTGCCTGATCTTGCTTTCCAGAGTGGTGCCGCTCACATCGGGAGAATCCAGAAAGATATCGTTTCGGAAGGCCTGGATATGATGCTTTTGAGCGGTCTGATAAGCCACGGAAACATTAGAGGTGCGGCTGTCCAAAAAGAGCTTGTTCCTGGCCTTCAATACTTCCATCACATAGCCCATCAAGTCTGGATCGGTGGTGGCCAGACTGCCCATATGGTTGTTGATTCCCAGGCAGCGGGGCATCTGATCGATAAAGCGATGCAGCATCCTGCTCACTTCCGCCTGAGTCATTTGCAGCAGCAGGGCGTTTTTTCCTGGATTGACCTGTGGATAGCCCAGCGGTTCCATGGGCACGTGGATAATGGTTTCGCGGCCCTGGGCCGCGGCCTGGTCCATGGTGCTTACGCTGTTGGTCATCCCGGGAAAGATGGCAAAGCTCACTTCTTTGGGCAGGTTTAAAAATCCCTCCAGCAGATCGCCGCCGATCTCGCCAAAATCATCCACGACGATAGCTAAGGTCTTGGCGGGTGTCTGTTTGTCATAAGGCTGGGAGTCATAATAAAGCTCCACGTTCCAGTGCTTGTCCAGATCGGGATAGCTGAAGCGGAGGCTCTGTCTTTGTCCCTTCTCAATAGCGCTTTCCAGCTTGCCGCCAGCTTTTTCCACCCTGCCTTTCAGCACCATGTTGGCGAAATATAGATCATAGACACTCTTGTCCAGCGGGGCCTCATAGATCACGGCGCCACCTTTGGTCCGGCGTTTATAGATGCCGTCTTTGATGCCCAGCTCTCCGAGGGCCGCCACGATCACGGGCTCCAGCCCGGCGCTGGCAGTCACCTCAGGTGTGAGCGTTTGAGGGGCAGGACGATGGGGCGGGGATTTTGGCTTCCGCTTGTCTCTGGTTCTGGCGCTGGTGCTCTCTTGCGTGACTGGGGTGGAGGCTCTATCCACAGGACGGGTGATCATCCAGATCGCCGCCACGCAAATCAAGCCGGCAATGATGTATAAGGCCATACCTTTGCCAGAATGTTTGGGGGAGCGTTTCCTGGCGGGTTTGGAGGTTTTTTTTCTTCTTTGTTTGGGCATAATGGGTGTCAGTTCTCCGCAGTGTGAGGATAGATTTTTGGGGGACGGATGGGATGCGTGATATCGGTGGCCAGTTTGGCCAGCCATACCAGAGGAATAAAACCCAGGTTTGAGATCAGAAAGGCCAGGGCAGTCAGCAGAGCGTTCCACCAGAGGGCCAGATGGCCGTCTATCAGGATGGGCTTCAGCTCAAACTCCAGCCTGAGGGCCGATCCGAGCAGCGTTAAGATGGGATGATAGATGTATTCCACCAGGTTGACATAGATTCTGGCCAGCGCCAACACCATAACGATCTGAAACAGATTGAAGGCGACGTAGGTCTTGGGATGCCGCCGGGCATAGACTTTAGTTCGGGAGACGGCAGCCTGGCGCTTGTGGCCCCGGTTCAACCAGGGTGATAGCCATGTATCTGCCAGATAGTAGTAAAGGATCATGACGCCGCCCAGAGCCCGGGCCGCCCAGGAAGCGATCAGCTTCACGGGCACCTGGATGCCGTAGAAGTAGCGCGTAAATGCGGCAAACACAAAGAGCAGGGCAAAACACAGCAACACCGTGAGCAGTTTGACGTGCAGGTCCACCACGAAAGTGGCCAACTCCCCTCCTGGCTGGCTGGGCTTAGCGGAGCTCATCGCCCGGTTTTTTAGCAGGATAAATGCCACATAAAGCCCCAGCAGCAAAAAGACGCCGAGCGGGAAATAGTGAATCCTGAGGCCCAGCAGATCTGAGATCACTTCCACCAGGCGGTCGCTCCTCAGCCAATACAGCAAGAGGCCGGGGTATAAAAACACCTGGATGCCGTTGAAACTTCCAAACAAATAGCGGGCCAGGCAGTTGATCAGACCTATGGGACCGTTATTGTTCCAGGTCTGCATAAGTTCTGGTTTGCGCTCAGCCGTTACCGGATCGGAATCCAGCTCCCCATGGCTTCTCTCCAGCCGCTTATCCTGGTTCATTTCCACAGGTAGATCACTCCCAGGCTCAGTTCCCGCTTCTTGGGCGGCAGACCTTTCCAATAGAACAAGCGGTTGCCCAGCAGGTTCTGAAGCTGGGCCACCAGGCTGATCCGCTTGCAGAGCAGATAGCTGGCTGAAAGGTTGAGATCGATGAATTCCGGCAGCTTACCGCCAAACTGGTCTTTGCGGTGGTAGAGCTGCAGGAGTTCGGCGCTGGCTTCCAGACGGGCGGAAGTATAACGCAGACTGGTGCTGGAGGTGATCATGGGGCTGTATGGCGCCCTGATACCATTTTGGTGGGGAAGATGCCGCAGCTCCAGGCTGAGCGCCTGGTCCAGCCAGGCCCACGGCAGTTTGATCCTGGCACTCGCGCTTAAGCTGTTGTGCCAGAGGGGTTCAAATCTCTGGCTGGGAATTGCCGAGCCGCCGGCCTGCCTCAAGACAGGCTCATTGTAGTGATATGAGTTTCTGAGGCATAGTCTTATGCTGGGTTGGGCCGCGTCCGGATCTTGAGCTGGAGACTGGCGGGAGCTGGAGGGCTGGCGGCCTGGAAGGTCCATTTCAAGCCTCAATCTGAAATCAAGAGGGCTCATCCGCGGGCGTCCCAAACGGGCCTGACCAGCCCAGGGAAACTGCTCCAGCAGCTCTGTTCTGGTGATCGGCAGGAGCTCTGGGTAGTTTCCTGCCTGAAGTCTGAGCCTGGGAGCGATGGCTTTCTCATAATGGATATTCACCAGAGGCAGCAGGTGATACATATCACTCATGAAACCAGCAGAAAGCTTTCTGACACCTTTGATGCCATAGGGAATGGCGTAGGTGGAACTGATGCCAAATCTGCCCATGGAGCTGCCAAACTGATTGTCAAGATGGTGATTGTCTATGCTCAGGCTGTGACTGTGCCAAAAACCCGGCACGGTATGTCTGTCTCTATAGCCGGCGTGCAATTGGGAGCTGTTTTCCCACCACAGGCGGTTTCTCACCTTCCTCAGTCCCCAGGAGCGGTCCCGCAGGCTGTCCGCGTTGTGGATGAAGATCATGGCGAAAGCGTTGTTATGGTAGGCATCGGCGTCCGAGACCAGGTACTTGATCAGGGTTTGAAATTCCAAACTGCTGTCCGGAACAGCTTGCGCGTAAAGTGAATATCTTTGGCTATCAAAGCTTTGGGGGAGAAAGTCATAGTCTGTATCCAGCACAACCAGCGGGAGCATGGGATGGAGGCGATAGAGACGCGCGCCGATGCCAGCGCTCCAGTCCGTTCCCAGTCTGGCTTGCAGCCTTCCTTTCAGAGGAGGGTAAAAGGGCAGGATGCTTCCCGAATACCACGGCAAGGAGCTTGGGGTGAAGTATGGCAAGCTATCCACGGGTACAGCAGCCTGGAAGAGGGGCGTACTCCTCTGGGCCAGTGGCATTTGGACCTTTCCCTCTCCCATGATCTCCACAACCGGTAGTTGCCTGGTCTGCGCGGACAAACATCTGATCGATATTATCAACAGACAAACGATGATCGCCTTCAAAGCTGGAAGTCTGAAGCCCTGAACCAGGTTGCTCGCCAATCGCCGCTTCATCTTTGCCTGTCCAGGATATCGTTGATAATGATCACCTGATCGTCGTTGAGCTGGCTCTGCACCTCCCAGAGAGTGAGCTGTGCTTCTTTGAGCGCTCCGCTTTTGATCAAGCTGAGGATGTAATGGAACTGCGCGTTGTTGACGATCTCGGGATAGTCTCTGTAGAGCACCCGGATGCGTTTGAAGGCAGACGCCGAGCGGGTGAAATCATCCTGAGCGTAATAGATCATAGCCAGTTCCGCATCTGCTTGAGCGCGGATGAACTGGTTGGTTTCCGTATCAAGGATCTTGTTGGCCATCATCGCCGCTTCGTTGTAGAATCCTTTACCTGTAAGATATTTGATCCGGTTGACGCGAGACTGGGGATAATCCATGGCAAAGTCTTTTCCTAGGTCCCAAATGATGTCGTAGTCATGATAGGAGTTCTTCTGGGATATATCCAGCAGGGACAGCCAGTTGGATGCAGTGGGCTGGATATCGAAAAGCTCTCTGTACTTCTGCTGGGCGGCTTCCCAATCTCCAGTGCTTTCTGCCAGCCCCGCCAACGATAACAGACTTTCGGGGCTTTGAGTCTCCGCGTAAACCTGAGTGACGAGTTCTTCCGCCTGGGTCTGTTGATTGAGTCTGGAAAGTGATTCCGCCATTAGCAAATCGAGTTCAGGACGCTTCTGGTCCGGAAAGCTGCGCCTGATCTCTTCCGCTTGTTTCAAAGTCTCTTCCCAATCGCCTATGCCGGCGTAGAGCTTCACAATGATGTAGCTGAGCTCAAAGCGGATATACTCACTCTGGAAGGTATCGATCATGTCCATCAGTTCGACGGTTGGGGAGAGGTCGTCCATGCTGTCCAGACTCAACTGGATACCGCTGAAAGCTTCTCTGAGCAGTGAAATCTCATCCGGGGTAAATGATACCGGGTTTCTGAACCGGGAGAGGATATTCAGCCAATCCCGGTAGGCTTGGGTGGGATTGCCAAGATTGTAGTAACAGAGGGCGATCTGGGTGAGAGTGGTAAGAAAATAGGGAGACTCGGGATAATCATCCACAAAACGGTCATAGAGGTCCAAAGCCCGTTTGTAGGCCCTGCCCTGATAGGCGGAACGGGCTGCCTGAAAGAGATAGCTATCCACGGAGGGATTGAGGTCTGACAGGCTCAAAAACAGTTGGCTGGCCTCTTCAAAACGCTTGAGGAAATAAAGGGTATAAGCCTGGTAGCTGGTGGCCTCCTGTTTCTCGATGGGGGTCTTGGCGAGATTGAAGGCTTCTCCATAGAGGGTCAGGGCGGTTTCAAACTCGCGCCGGTTGAAAGCGAGACTGGCTTCCAGCAGCACCATCTCATAATCCCTAAAGAGGGTGCCGAGGCTGATTAGTACAGTTTCAGCGTCCGCATAGCGCTCCAGATGATAGTAGCACTGCGCCAGCCTCAGTTGAACGCTCTGGCGGGAAGGATGAGCGTCGCTCACGGACTTGTAAAGTTCAATAGCGGCAGCATAATCTGAGCCGAAGTATTCGATCTCAGCCAGCAGGAAAAAGCTCTCGTCCTTGTAAGCCGAATTGGGATAACGGGCGATCAGTGCTGCCAGGTTTTGCTTTGCTTCAGGTAGTTCGCGCGCGTCAAAGCTGATCCTGCCGATCTGGTAAAACGCCTTGTCCCGATAGCGTCCATACTGATAGTTGTTAAGATAGCGGTTATAGTTGTCTTTTGCGAGTGGCGTCTGTCCCAGTCCCAGGTAAGCATCCGCAATCCCAATCTCGGAGCGGTCCAACAGATCGGCAGGCAGATCGTTGCGCTTGGCCACAGTCCAGAGCCTGAGAGCTTCGGAGTAGTTTCCGGCGTCAAACTCAAACTCAGCCAGCAGGATATACTGCTGCCCCCTAAAGTTTTGGGGCAGAGAGCTTTTGAGATAATCCCTCAGGAGTTGGGTTGCCAGAGCGGGATCGCGTTTGTAGATGATCTTCAGCCTTTCAAGGTAGGAAAGGAACTGGATCTCGGCATCATGGCCCCTTACCAGTTGCCGGAAGATTGTATCGGCTTGAGCAGTTTCACCTTTGCTGAGCTTGATCAGAGCACTGTAATAGGCGGTATGCGCTGAACTGGAACTGATTTGATTGAGCCTGGACTCAGCTTCCTGATAGCGGCCCAGGGCGAGGTCCTTACGGGTGAGCAGAAGCTTGACGGGATCTGAATCCAGCTCTTCGGGATCTTCAATCTGGGCCAGATACTCATCCATATCATCGTAGCGCTGGTTGTATAGAAGATAGTGCAACCATTCCACCCGGTAGCGTCTGCCGTAGACCGGGTCTTCGGTATTTCTGGCGATGATCGCCAAAGCTTCGGTATCCTTCTGTACCAGCAGAAGCAGCTTGAAATATTCAAACTCGATCTCGTGATCACCTGAGTCCAGTGCCAAAGCTTTGCTGTATTCATGCTCGGCCGAAAGCAGCAGTCCCAGTGACTGGTAGCATCTGCCTCTCCAGACGTTGCCCCAGTAGCGGTAATAGGGATGCTCGGAGATCAAATCCAGCTCCAGGAGCTGAGGTATGGCATTTTTGGGGTCACCAAGGTTGTAGAGAGCGATAGCGTAGTTCAGATAGACGTCAGCCATCACGTCTTTGTGCAGTGATTCCTTCAACAGGGGCGCGTAAAGATCGCGCGCCAGGGTCCAATCTCCCTGTTTGAGAGCAATATTGGCACGAATATAGTCCAGGTAAGGCAGAAACTCGCTGCTGGGATAGCTGCCTCTGAAATAGTCCATCTCAGATAGCGCTTCCTGGTGATCTCCCATATCAAACAGCTCGATTATATAGGCATAATCATCCTGTTCTCTGGGGCTCGCTCCCATCAGTTGAAAAGTGAAAAGGAGCATCATCAGGATGAGCACGCGGGCTTGTGTGGCAAGCATTGATCTCATGCGGGACCTCCCCGGCTGCCAATATCTTTGAATGGCAAGATCATAAACACTGTAGTTCCCTCCCGTTCCTTGCTCTTAATCGTGATCTCGCCGCCGTGCAGTTCAGCGATCCGTTTGGCGGTGGCCAGACCCAGCCCCAGACCGCTGGAGCGGTATTCCACGGTGCCCGATTTATGGGCATAAATCTCGTTCAGTTCATAGAACTTTCTAAAGATATTCTTCAGTTGAAAGGCCGGAATCCCGATGCCGTTGTCCTGAACAAAGATCACCAGGCTCTCACGGTTGTTGATCTTTTCAGAAGGAAAGACGGAGCGCCTGGCCCCAATCACGACATTACCAAAGTCGTTGGTAAATCTGATGGCGTTGAGCACGACGTTGTGTACCATCCTGTGGACGGCTTCCCAGTTGGCGCGCAAGGGCGGCAGGTCTTTTTCTATCTCCATCTTGATAAACATCTTGCGTTTGCGTGATAGAATATCCACTTCCTGGTGCACGAGTTCCAGGATCTCGCCGATCTCGAAGGGAGCTTTAGCGAGTTGCCTGGCAAGGTTATAATAGTTCATGGTGCTGATGTCGCCGGTGCTGATGATAAGCTTTCTCACGGAGGTTTCCAGCTTGGATACAAGTTCCTGCCTTTCATCTTCATCGGAGTAGAGCTTGCGTTTGAGGCGGGAGACATAGCCCTGCAGGGCTGTGAGAGGGGTGTTGAGCTCATGGGTGACGATGGCCATAAACTCATCCTTGAGTGCTTCAAACTCATTCAGTTCGTGGCTTTTTCTTACCACTGCCTCATATTGGGCGGCGTTTTTGAGCGCAATCCCGGCCTGGGCCTGGAAAAGGCTGATAATATCTTCATTCAGATACATCTCCCGGCCGCTTTCACCCAGATTGTCCAGATACAGAAAGGCTACGGGCTGGCTGTTGACCAGCAGCGGACAGCAAAAGATGGTGTGAATGGCATAGTCCTGTACGCTGATGGAGTTTTTGAAGCTGTTGTCTTCCTGCGCGTTATAAGTGCTTACGGCTTTTAGGGAGTTCTGGCAGAGGCTCAGCGCCGTCTTGCTCAATCCCGTAACGGTGGCCAGGATCTGTTTGCGATTATCCATCTGGACCTGGTAAACGTTGTTGCCTTCCGGATCGCGCTTGATCAGAAAACCGCGGGTGGCGTTGGTAAAGTCGATCGCCGTGGAAACAATCTCCCGCTGCAGATCGTTGATCTCCACTATCCCCATCAATTCGTTTGAGATGGCCATCAATTCATTCATTTTGGAGACCCGGTGAGTGATCTGGCTGTAGTCATTCACTCTCACAATCAGGGCAGTGAGATGTTGTTTGATGTTTTTGAGTAAAGTGAGCTCGTTGCGGGTGAATTCCAGCTCACCGTCGTCCGACATCAGCAGATAGCCGATGCGTTTGGAGCCGGACACGAGCGGGATTATCTGGGTATTCTGGCCTTTATATTCACAGGATACGATGCTGTCTTGCCCGAAGGCTTTTTCGATCAGCGGGCCCAGTTCAGGGGGGACCATGGTGTCTCTACCGCAATTGAAGCAGTGGAAGCAATAAAAGTTTGAGATCTTGTCCGAGAAGACCATCAGCTTGAACCGCGCTGGGCAGATCACCTGGTCCAGCCCTTTTTCGATCAGGAATTTTACCCGGTCGATGCTGTTCACATTGGCGATGTTATACAGGAGGTCGTTCCAGCGGTAGCGCAGGTCTTTGCGTCTGGAAGCCAATGGCAGGGCGGCGAACTTCTTGAGGTTTTTTTGATCGTAGTGATTGATATGGAGATAGTTTTCACGGTCTTCGGGATCGATATCCGCCGTGATCAGATCCAGCAATCTCCGGTATTGCTCAAATTCGCTGGCGGCTTTGCTTTCAATTCCGAGTTCGGAGATGATCTGCAGTTTCACCTGCCAGGCTTCCACTTCCAGTTGGTAATACTGGAATTCGCGGCAACTTGCCAGGACGCGGTCAGCCTTTCTCAGAATGCCCCTCAGCGGGGTTTCCGGATTCATCAGGTCCAATTTCAAGCCAAGAATCTGAAGGTTGATCTCCCAATAGCGATAGCTGTTGGCCCGGATCGTGATCAGGGCAGTTTCTGCGAGCTCACGTGCTTTTGCCAGATCATTGAGACCATATAGACATCTCACCTGCAGCACGTTGAAAACGGCAATCGCGTAGTTGTTGTTGATCTCGCCGGCAAAGTGCATCGCCTGTCGCAATTCGGAAAGGGCCAGCGCGTAATCGCCTCCGCTGAGAGCGATGAGGCTGAGGATATTATGATAAAACTCCTCTTCGTGGATGTGTTTATAGTTTATCTGCACGTTTTTGCGGATCAGACGCCTCAGCTTTTTGAGGTTGGCAGTCTCGTGCAGGTAGTAAAAGTAGGTCTTGACCAGGGGATTGACCTCAATGATCTGTCCTTGCATCAGTTGGGGCTCGATGTCGCTGATAAACCGATAGTAATATCCAAAACCCTTGATCTTGCTTTTTGCCAGGGCCAGATTGCGCTGGATGGATACCAGATACTGAGTGCTTCCGATCGATTGGACCAGATGGAGCGATTCGCTGAGTTTTTGCTCGGCGGTGCCAAACTCGCCCATTTTGATAAAGGCCTCTCCCTGGTTCAGGAGCGCCAAAGCCTGGCCCATCGTGAGGTTGAGCTCCGCGGAATAGCTGTAGCCCAGTTCCGAGAGTTCCTGGGCTTTCACGGTGAGGCCTTGTTTGAGACAGAGGTCTGCCAGATTGTTGTAGATCAGGCCCAGATAACGTTTGATATTGTGGCGTTTCCAGATATTCAAGGCGATATTGAGATGCTCCTCCGCCTCGGTGATATTTTTCATATCGCTGTAGAAGACTCCCAGGTCGTTATGCAGGGCCGCCAGATTGATCATCGCTCTGGTATCGTGATCAGGGGGCAGGGATTCCAGAAAGCTCTCCATGGTCCTGATCGCCATCCCTGGTTCTTTTTTGGCCGCGTAATAGACGGCCAACCGGTCCGTGTAGATGATCTTCAGTTCCAGATTCAGGTCAGCCGGGTCGATCTGGTCCAGATAGCTCTTCGCCAGATTGTGATCCACCCGCGACGCGACTCTGGAGAGATAAAGATAGCTCAACACTCTTTGCCGTCCGGTCATGGAAAGATCCAGAGCGGCCTGAAACAGGGCCCGTGCCTCCACGAGCTCTTCGGCCAGCATTTTTAAAGTGCCCAGCACCAGATACTTTTCGCTGGTCTCCGGAATGGCGGAAGCGTTGTCCACAATGAATCCGGCCCTGCGAAAGAACCCTGTGGCCTCTGTCTTTTCATGAAACTCTCTGAGGTCCCGGATGATATCCGCGGGCGGGACGCTGACTTCCGAAACCACGGAGCAATCAGCTTCGCCGTTTGCCTTGCCAGTGTGAACCAGGCCCTCAAAACGGCCAATATCGATCTTGAGGACGTTGATAATGGCCTCATAGGCTTCTTCCTGTTCAAAATCATCATTTTGGAGGTGATAGAGCCTCAGGTAATAGCGTCTGGCGCTCAGAGCGTCCCCGGCCAGAATCGCGTTTTCGATCAGGCCCAGGCAGGTTTCGGTATCTTCTATAGATCGACTCGCGTAGTATTTAAGCACTCGGCGGGAGACTAATCCATGGGCTCGGCGGGAGTTTTCGTCAAAAAAGCGCTGACGGGCCTCCGGGAAGGTGTAATAGTATAGCTTGCCGTGTTTTACCAGGATCTCATTGTAAGTAGCTTCATTGATCAGGGAGTAAAGCTCCTGATCGCTGAGCTTGAGGATGTAAATGATCAATTCCCTTGAGAGCGGCACCCGGGCTATGGCCAGTTTCTGCAAGCGCGCGTAGTTTAGCTCAGTGATGTGGCTCATCCGGGAGTAGATGGAATGCAGGATGCGGGATGGCAGTTGATATCCCGCCAGGCTGGCTGGGAAGTGATAACTCCTTCCGGTAGGGACGGATAGCGTTCCGGGTTGGTTCATTCTGGTCTTGTCAGAGCTTTCCCCGTTCTCTATTTTATTGTCCCTTTCTTCTTTAGGGTGCCCGATCTCCTTTCTGAGGGTGAGGTCCACCAGGATTTCCCTGATAAAATGGGGATTTCCCGCAGAGCGATGATATACGGCCCGGACCAGGTCTTCAGGGACCGGAGTGCTCAACAGCCGGGCCATATAATCCCGTGCCTCATCCATATCGAGCATCGGGATATGATTCAAAACCGTGTTTTCGATCTGGCGGACCTTGTTAAACTCGTTGCAGGAGAGCACCACCAACACCCGATGCCGCACCAGCTGAGGGGAGAGATAATTGATAAAGTCCACCGTGTGGCGATGGACATACTGGAAGTCCCGAATGATAAAGATAATGGGTTTGCGGGTGGAGAGCTCCATCAGGAGATCACGGGCAGCCGAGAAATCCTGCCGCAGCTCTTCCTGGCCTTGGCTGAAACTCTTGGCCGCTTGCTCAGGCCCGTTCAGATAAGCCTTGAACTTGTCTGATATCCTGCTTAGACTGGGGAATTTCTGCTGCTCGTCCTCCGGCAGGGAACGCAAATATTCTTTGATCAAGGCGAAAAAGGCCTCGTGGTCTGTCCGGGTGCAGCTGTAATCGAAGAGCCAGCACTCTCCACCCAGCAGATGGTAGCGAAAGAGCGAGAGAATACTGTCCTTGCCGAGTCCATCCCCGCCAATCAGAGAAACTATCTTGCCATTGCCGGCCCGGACGGCAGGCAGGTAATCCAGCAGTTGATGGCTGTAGCGCTCCCTCACGATATAGCTGTTGAACCTCAGAGTGTTAACCAGCGACCATTCGAGCGAGAAGGGGTAAGACCGACCCGAAACGCGGTTCAAATAAACGATCAGCTCAATGGCATCGCTAAAGCGATGGTCCGGGTTCCTTTCCAGAAGTCGCAGGATCAGCTTTTCCAGGGCCAGGGGAATATCTTTGTTGAGCTCGGAGGGAAAGATGGGGATAAAGTATTGCTGGCTACCGCTCATCAAGGCAGATATCTGGTCCAGGTTGAAGGGGAAGGTGCCAGTACAGAGGCGGTAGAGGATAACTCCCATAGCATAAAAATCGCTCTCCGGACCGCTTCTCTGGCCCAGGTAAACTTCCGGCGCCACATAGGGGAGCGTGCCACTCACCAGCTGATTATCCCTGGTCTGTTCGTGGACGGCAAATCCGTAATCGATCAGCTTTACCTCCAACGCTTTACCTGTCTGTCTGTAGATAATGTTTTCTGGCTTCAGGTCCTTGTGGAGAATGTTCTGCGTGTGGAGGGCGTGCAGCGCGTAGGCGCACTGCGCTACCAGATCGTAGAGCAGGTCAATCTTGCCTTTGCTGAAACGGAAAGCGGTGAGCGGAGTGCCGTCAAACCAGTCGCTGATAAAGTAGATATGATCGCCCACATGCCCAAAATCGACCACATGGCTCAGATTAGGGTGTTCGATCCTGGTGATGTGATGCATCTCTTCAGCGCTGAAGCGAGCATAGAGGTCCTCTGAGGAAAGGTATTGGAACAACTTCAGCGTATAAAAATGGCCGCTGCGGATATCCTTGACCTTGAAGACCTTGGCCCAGGTGCCAGAGCCCAGGCTTTCCAGCACTTCATATCTATGATCTATATACATTAAGGCTTTCTCCCCAAATAATCGGTAACCCTACAATTTAAAACTGAGGCCTGATGTCAACTACAATTTTAAGGGCAGATTCTGGTCTCATATTGATTTCGCCGGATATTCTCTCAATGAATCAAACAGTATTAGTAGCTTAAGTGCCTGATTACAGATCATTAGCTTCGTTTATCGTAAGCGGTTTCAGAGAGACTTGCAGGCGGGATACCCATAAAATTGGTCTAGGATTGGCTTACATTTCCAATTGGGGAATTAGTTTTACGGCAAACATCTGGCAGTTCCTGCCTGATCAGCTGCCGTGGAGATGTGGTGCCGCCTCCGGCGTTTTTCGCCCGGGAGCGCACGGCATCACAAGGGCGGGTAAGGAGCAGGGATCACGATGGGAGTGCCAGTAAACGCTTGTGGGTAAAGACCAGCTCTCTGGTCCAACCGGGCAACAGATGGCGCCAATCATGAAAATGATCCAAATGGTGGCTGTCAGAGCCAATACTGAAGAGGCGTCCGCCCATTTCGCGATAGAGGTCCAGGACAGCTGGATTGGGAAGGCAGCATCCGAGCGGTTTGCGATAGGCCGAGTAGTTAATTTCGAGAGCGATACCGCGCTCGATCAGCGTCCTGAAAATGTCCTTGATGATTGGCAGGGCGAAGCTCTCTTCCGGCACAGCTTTGTAATAACGCTGATAAACCCCCAAATGGGCCAGAATATCTATATCGCAATCATTTACGAGACGCAGGTTGAGGCGGTAGTATGCTTCGATTTGAGATTTATCAAGCGGATGGGGAAGAGGGATGGCCACATTAGTGCGGTCAACGAGAAAATGCACCGCCCCCAGGATGAGGTCAAAATCATACTCAGAGATCAGATCACTGGCAAAATCGCGCACGGACTGGTAGTCTCCGATTTCTATGCCTCCGAGGACTTGAAGCCGAGGATAGCTGGCCTGCAGTTCCGATAGCCGGTCACGGTATTTTCTCAGCGATACCAGACCATTCTCACCCAGTTCCCAGGGCAGAAGGTCCAAATGCTCAGTGATTGCTATAGCATCGTATTTGAGCGAGATAGCTTTGGCTATAAGATTCTCTGCTTTAAGGTGGCTATCCCAACTATATTCTGTATGAAGATGATAGTCGGTCAGAATCATTTGACCGCGAGGATTGCCGCACCCAGAGCGCCGGTGATTTCGGGATCGGGTGCGATGGCCAGGTGGACCTGCAGTTCGTTTTGGAGGCAGAAGGCCAGATCAGCGTTTTGTGCCACACCCCCTGTGAAAGCATAGGGGGGATGGTGGTCGAGAGCAGCCAACTGACTGAAGACGCGTTTGGCCACTGAGCGATGCACAGCTCTGGCGATGTTGGCGGCGCTAGCGTGGGCTGCCATCAGCCCGATAATCTCAGATTCGGCAAAAACCACGCAAGTGGAGTTCAAAGCCAGCTCAGAAGAGGATTGTGAGGCCAAACCGGCCAGTTGGCCAACACTCACTCCCAGTCTGATGGCAGTCATTTCTAAAAAGCGCCCAGTACCGGCCGCGCATTTGTCGTTCATGCTGAAATCCAACACTTTAGCCGCGTTTGAAAGGCAGATGATCTTGCTGTCCTGACCTCCCACATCGATGATCGTGCGGACATCTGGATAGTGGTAATGCATTCCCGCCGCGTGACATGATATCTCTGAAAGAACCCGGTCCGCGCTTCTCCAAAGTTTTCTGCCATAACCGGTTGCCGCCCGGCCAGCGAAATCATCAAGGTCCATGTCTGTGGCTCTTAAAGCTTTGTCCAGTAGAGAGCTGACGCTGATCAGGGGGTCGATGTCGGTAGCCTGCCAGGCAGAGAAAACGATGCTCTGAGCGATCTGATCAAAAATTACCAGCTTGGTGTTGCGTGAACCGATGTCCAGACCAAGGCAAATCATTGTAATATATGGATATATTGATCCTGGGAACGCAGCCAGCGGGCAGCCACCAGATTCATGGTGTCCAGATCGAGGGACGCTATCCGCTGATTTCGTTCCAGTAGATGGCTGAGCGGATAACCCAGAGCGAGAAGGTTGGCCAGGGCGGAGGCCTGATAGCTCACGCTTTCGCTGTCAAAGCGATGCATCCCAATGATGTAGTTGCGTGCAAGCTCAAGCTCTTCGGCGGTAATTCCATGCTCGGCAACCTCCTGGATAATCACCTTCATCAGGTCCAGGCAAAGCTGTTGATCTTCCTTTCCACAAAAAGCGTAGGCAGTCCAGTAGCCCAGTGGGTCCAGAGTCACGACGTCCATGCCGGTTTGATATGCCAGGCCTCGCTGTTCGCGAATCAGATCAAAAAAGCGGGAGTTGATATCGCCCCCGATAATCTGGGACAGCATGTGGCTGGCAGTGGTGTGGACCTTGTCTTTGGAGGTGGTGGCCGGAGCACCGATATGGATGACACACTGTCCATTGGCACCAGAAGAGACGATTTGGCGGGGGTTTTTGAAGTATATCGGGTGAGTTGTCCCTCGGGAGGGATGCTCCTGAAAGTGAATTCTTCCGAAGCTCCGGTTCACTTGGTCCCAAACCTCCTGAGCTTCCAGAGGCGCACAGATCGCGAGGGAATAGTTTGCAGCGTGATAGTATCTATCATACCAGTCGTTTAGATCACTGAGACGGAGAGCCCGGATATCGGTAAGGCTGCCGGTGGAGCGTTCCAGCGCGTTTTTCTTGCCAAACACAGCCCTCAGCCACAGCAGATATCCGTAGCTGGGTGGGTAGTCGCGCTCGCGACGCAATGCATCTGAGGCAGCCGCTTTCAGAGTGTAAAGATATGCCTGATCGAGTTTTGGGTTGTTCAAAAGCTCGGCGGTCAGATCGAGTGTATGGGCCAGATCGTCCACAAAGCACTTACCCTTGAAAGTGGTGGTGTCCACATTGTGTGAGACACGGATATTGAGTCCCAGCCAACGGGACGAATCCATAATCGCCTGATGGGAGAGGTTGCCGCTCTGATAGAGCATCATGGTGGAGAGGAAGTAGTTGCGACCCCGCTCAGAAGGGCCCTCCCAAAGCTGGGACGCGGGAGTCGTGACAGCAAAGCTGCCGATGGGGCCTTGAGCGAGCTTTTTGAATACAAACCGGATTCCGTTGGGCAGCATACCCTGCCAGTGACGTTCATCCACGCGGACCAGCTCTGGACTGGGTTTTGTTGCTTGATTGGACAGGGCAGGAAAGCTGATCTCACCGGATGGGCGTTTGGTGCCCAAGTCTTTTTTGGGAAAGTGCAGGTAATCCGGATGGCTGGGGATCAAATCACTTGGAAGGACAAGTTGTTTGGGACCGCGATACGCCAGGGCCAGACGGCTAGGATGCCAGTATTTCCTGAGGCTGGCACTCACGTCCCCGGGGCTCAGTTTTTCGATGCGGTCCCCGTATTCGTAGAGGCTGTGGTAGTCTCCCAGCAGTTCCTCCGCGGCCAGCAGGTTGGCGATATTTTCGCGGGCTTCAAAACCAAACAGCCAGCCATGGACTACGTCTTTGCGGATCAGCTCAAACTCAGCCTGAGGAACGCCAAGATGCCATAACTTGTTATATTCCTGACGGATCACGCGCGCGATAGCGGGAATTGCCATTTTGCGGGATGGAACAAAGGTGACCGCAGAAGCTCCGCTCATTACACCGCAGAGGGAACTTACTCTGACAGCGGAACATAGCTTCTTTTCTTCTACCAGGATCTTGTGGAGTACAGAGGCCCTCCCGATGGCCAGATACCGAATAGCGATCAAGAGCGCGTCTGCCATGGGGTGCAATTCCGAGAGCTCCGGCAATACCAGCGCGAAGAGCTCCTGATTGGCCTTCTGCCAGTGCAGACCGGAGCGCCCAAACTCCGGCTCCAGCCATTCTGAAGCTGGGATGCGGGTGGCACGCGAGGGTGTCTTCCAGGCCCCAAAGAGATGATCGACCGACGCTTTGAGGGTGGCTGGATCGACGGCGCCGCTGATCACCAGAAAACAGTTGGAGGGGTGATAACGTCTTTTGTAAAAAGCCTTCATGGATGCGTGCGTGGCTCTACGTACATCTTTGGGGGTGCCCACAATGGGTTTGCGGAGGGGACAACGCTTGTAATAGCGGGCTTGGATGAACTCCAGAAAGTCGGTTTCGGGATCATCTGAGTATTGACCGATCTCTTCCAGGATGATCTCTTTTTCCGTAGTCACGTCCCCGGCCGTAAACTTGGCACCGGAAAGCAGCTCTGATATGATCTCAAGTCCTGAATGGATATGTTCGGAAGGAAGCAATAGATAATAGCAGGTGCTGTCAAAATCGGTATAGGCGTTCAGGGAACCGCCCAATCTGGATACGGTGCTGCTGATCTGATTGAATCCGTAGCGTTTACTGCTCTTGAAGGCGAGATGCTCGA
>JAGOIY010000125.1 GCA_017995405.1 Candidatus Cloacimonadota bacterium | reverse complement strand
TCAGGTAAATCAAGTTGCAACATGTATCCAGGGGACAAGAGTAAATAATTGCGTAATTGGCTTGAAATATGCTAACATTGTTTTTAAAGATCGAATCACAAGGGAGTGGATGATGAGAAAGACACTGTTGACTGCCTGTCTGTTGCTGTTGGTACTGCTGGGCTTGAATGCCGAGGAGATCGCCATCCGCAAGGCCGATGACCTTGAGCTGCAAACCTTTAGTTTCAAGGCTGCCGATGGATCGAGACTGGTGTTTTGGAGCGATCTGAGCAACGGCGACCGCGATATCTGGTGCCAGAAGATCAGTGACAGCGCTCAGGTGCTGTTTGACGAGGCGGTTCCGTTGGTGACGGCTCCTGGAGATCAGGATCTCATGAGCGTGGTGGCCAGCTCGGACAACAATTTCATCATCCTCTGGGCGGAGCGTGAAATCGAAGAAGTGACTCAGTTGAAAGTGCAGAAGGTAACCTCCAACGGTCAATTGCTTTGGGGCAGTGGCCTGCCGGTGAGCTCCCTGCCCATCGATATGCCTGAGGTGGCTTTGGTCCCAAACTCGCTGGGAGGTGCCTTTGTGATCTATCAGAGCTGGTACAACCAGGATATCATGGGTCAGAACTTCGACAGCTTTGGCAACCGGCTTTGGCCCCTGGCGGGACAACTGCTGGTGGACAACGAAGTACATATCCACCTCGACGCCGCGGTTTCGGACGGCTCCGGAGGCACTATCCTGAGTGTAAGATACTGGATCAATTCGGTCTGGAAATCCAGTCTGCTGCGCTTTTCGCCCACCGGATCTCAAATAGGGACGGGGTCCCTGGTCCCTGCCGGCACTTTTTCCGGACCGGTGTACCAAATCCTCCCCTTAGGGAATGGGCAGTACCTGCTCTATCAGGAGACGGACGGCAGCACCAAGATATTTTATATGAACAAGATAGATGCCTCTGGGACTTTGCTTTATCCCCAGGCCGTGGCCTTTGCGATGAGCGGCACCGAATATGCCGCCGTTAAAGGACTGACCGGCACTCCCGAGGGCGGAGTGGCAATTGCCTGGAAGGGCTCTGAATGGGAAGGCGGAGATCAGATATTTGTCCAAAAGCTGTCCTCCGCTCTGGCGCCAGTGTGGCCTCAACCGGTATCTATAGCCGGCTCCGACTCCAATATCAGCAGCATCCAGATAAACTCCGGCGCGGACGGCAAACTCTGGACCAGCTGGCAGGGTTATTACGACGATCCTTTCTTCATAGCCCAGGTGCTGGATGCCAATGGGAATCCTATCTGGGAAGCGGGAGGCAAACTGATCTCGGCCAGGGCCAGAGAGGTGCTGAGCTTTGGTGGTCAAAACCTGGGATTCTACTTGTGGAGCACTACGGAATCCGGCTATAAGTCTATCAAACTGCAGGCGTTAAGCGTGAACGGGGCCTTCAGTTATCCTCCCGGAGGCCTGACTCTGGAAGAACGGCTCAACTACAACTGCAGCATTGTGGGTGCTTACAGCCTCTCAGACCGCTTCCTGAGCCTCTGGATCGACCGTCGGGACCGGGACAACCTCTACTTTCAGATCATCAACCAGAATACCCAGGCGCTTCTGGAGCCGGGTGGCAGGGCCGTCCTTTCCACCAGCTTCGATGTGGTTAATGTCAATGCCGCCGTCACGACTCCGGAAGGCAAGCTGGCCATTATCTACAGCACCGAGGACTATTCCACCGAGCCGGCCACCTATGCCACCTATCTGCAGATGATCGATGCCAATGGTAACCTGGAGTATCCTGGTAATGGGCTGTCTCTGAGCGTCGATACCACTGAAGCGGCCTCAATGAGCTGCGATGGAAACGCCATCCTGATCGGCTGGGTGAAATCTGTATATGGCCAGCCCCAGGAGCTGAGAGGCCAGAGGATCGTGAACGGCCAGGCCCTGTGGGGCCAGTATGGCAAGCTGATCTTCAGCCCTCCGGCAAACCATTACTTGCAGTTCAAAGTTATGGCGGGCAGCTATTTCTTGTGGGAAGTCTACTCATCCGGAACTGGTTACAGCAATTGCAAAGCTTTGAGAGTGGATGCCAATGGCGATCCCGCACCGGGCTGGGACTCCTCCGGAGTCAATCTGATCACGGCCCACGACTATATTGACGAGATTTATGATGTCACCGGCCTGATCGGAGACGACCTGGTGGCATTTATCAGCCTGTCCAGGCCGGGTCTCTATGGTAAACGCGTGCAGAGGCTCAGCTCCTCCGGAGCAAGGCTTTGGGGCGAGGGAGGAACCGTGGTCGGCGGGACCGACATCTGGATGAACATCAGTTCTATGATTATTGAAGACGGGATCACCTTCCTATCCTCCAATCCGGATGAGGCGATCGTGCTGCGCAGGATAGATCCCCAGGGGCTGGAAACCACTCCTCCGCAGGGGATTGAAGTGGTGCCGTGGACCTCCAACTGCTATGACGCCACGCTGATCAAGTTTGCCAACGGCTCCCTGCTCTGCGCCTACAGCGATAACGATGGGGCCTGGATTCAGAACCGGGACGTCTTTATCCGCCACATCAGTCCGGAAGGCATCCCGGTTGGAGATGGCCCAATTGCTTTGTGTTCAGAGCGTTATCAACAGGATTACGTGCGCGTGGCGGTGCTTGGAAACAGAGCTTTGGTGGCCTGGGCCGACGACCGGGCCGGGATCATCAACAGCGAAGAAGCCTGGACCGGCATCTGGGGAAATATGGTCACCAGCGCGTTCACAGCCGCGGACGATCCGCAGCTCGCTCCTGTGAGTCATCCCACTCTCACGGGCAACTATCCCAATCCCTTCAACCCGTCCACCAGCATTAGTTTCAGCCTGCCCGCTTCCGGTCCTGTGAGCCTGGGGGTCTATAACCTCAAGGGCCAACTGGTGAAGATTCTGTTGTCCGATGCCGAATTGGCATCAGGACCCCACAGCGTAATCTGGGATGGAACTGACGCCCGGGGCCAGATGGTGAGCAGCGGACTCTATTTCTGCCGGTTGAGCACTGCGAGGCACACAAGTACCCGCAAAATGCTGCTGGCCAAATAGAAACGGCGGTCCATCCCAAGTAACCGGCAGGGGAACCAACCCAGACAGGGAGACCTGACCGTCGCTTGACTGCAGTCGCGGCAGGTCGATACTGCCAAAGAGCAGTTCGGAGGCGCCCAGGAAGGGTGCCAATGGCAAACAATCCACAGCCAAGGCATGAAATTGTAGTTTATGCTCTCAGATATCGCTTGACACCAATACTTTGTCATAATATTCTGGAATCATGTTACTGGATAGAATCCCCAGTATTGCAGTGCTATAGCTCTGGGGAGTGATGATTGACTCAGCAATAGAAGACAGTTTCACGCGGACGTAACGCTGGTTGTTCAACGGTCTTAACAGATAATAAATATCCGGGGTGGCCGTCCATGAGGGGTGACTGGAGATAAGGAGACATATAATAAGTCAAGCGCCAGGGAGGTTCCCATGCGAAGACCGATAGTGCTTTTGTTTGTGATTTTATGCGTTTCTCAAGGCGTGGCAAACTATGTGGAAAACCAGGCCTATGAGATTGTTCAGCCCGATGGCAGCAAGTTCATGGCTTATATTACCGGGGACGAATACTATCACCGCGTCCACGACAAGGCGGGTTTCACCATCCTTCTGCAGCCCGGGACGGGTTACGCGGTATATGCCGTTCCAGGCTTGGACGGCATCATGCCCTCCAGCCACATAGCCGGCAGGGTGGATCCCTCCCTGTTGGGGATCAGGCCAGGTCTGATGCCTCAGGAAGCTCCGGTCCGGGCCCGCTTTGAGGAAGAGCAGCGCTTGCGGCAGATCTACCGTGCCAATCCGATTGGTACGATCAACAGCATTGTGGCTTTTGTGCGCTTCGAAGAGCAGGACGAGTTTCCGACTTCAAAGACCTACAGCCAGTACAGCGATATGTTTAACCTCATGGATACCGCGTCGCTGAAGGATTATTACAACGAGGTCTCCAGTGGGCAACTGACGATAAACAGCTTTCTCTATCCCGGTCCCAACGGAAGCGGCCAGGTAGTTTCCATCCTGGTGCCGTGGGAAAGAGGCTATTTTTCTCCCTATATAGAAGACGTGAATGACATCGGCTATCCCGAGGGAGAGGGCGGGCCCCGTAAACGCGAGCTGTTTGAATATGTGGTGGACCAGCTGGACACGATGGTGCCGAATGACTTGAATATCGACATGGACAACGACGGCAGGGTGGATGGGGTGACTCTGATCGTATGCGGCCCAACCGATGCCTGGGGAGATCTGCTGTGGCCAACCAGCAACTCCAGCGGTACCCCGTTTCATGCTATCAACGGCAAGGATGTGCACAGCGTCATCCTCAACTTTCAGCAATCTCTGGGCATCAGTGTGATCTGTCACGAAATGGGCCATCAGATTGGAGCGCCGGATTTCTACCACTATCATGAGTGGGAACCATGGCATTCCATCCATCCCGTCTCAACCTGGTGTCTGATGGCCAGCGACAGGGCCCAGCACTGGCTCACCCACAACAAATGGAAGTACGGGCATTGGTTTGATGCCATTCCGACCCTCACAGCCACGGCCAATCCTACAACATACACAATCTCTTCCGTAAATGAATCACCTTATAGCTGCTACAAGATCATCTCCGCGGTGCCAGATCAGTATTACATGGTGGAATACCGTAAAAAAGCAGGCTTGTATGAAAACAACCTGGATGGCTCCGGTCTGATCGTATATCGGGTGACGACTGGGATCAATGGCAATGCCGGTGGTCCTCCTGACGAGATTTACGTCTATCGCCCCAATGGCACGCTTACCGAAAATGGCCAGCCCGGCAGCGCTTTTTTCTCCCAGGAAAGTGGCAGGACAGAGATTTTCAACGGCAGCAATCCCAGTCCATGGCTCTACGCGGACACGCTGAGCACGATAGCCGGAGACATCGTGATCACGAATGTGGGTAGCTCGGCGGGTAATTCTATCAGTTTCACTATTAGCACAATAGCACCCAATACATGGACTGGCGAAATCAACGAGAGTTGGACCAATGCCTGGAATTGGACTCAAGGTGTTCCAGGCCCCACGGAAGACGTCGTAATCCCTTCCGGATGTGCTCATAATCCCAAGCTGA
>JAGOIY010000124.1 GCA_017995405.1 Candidatus Cloacimonadota bacterium | reverse complement strand
CATACAGACAAGCTCGGAGACGATCTCTATCAGACCGGGATGTTCAGCCAGGGCGCCGCTCTCTTTGGAGCCTCACTCCTCATGGACGAGGCTGGAAACGACCGCTACGACGCCACTTCCCAGGCCCAGGGCTTTGCTTCCACCCGGGCGGTGGGACTGCTGGCAGACAAGCGGGGCGACGACGTCTATTATCTGGGCGGACGTTATTATCATGCACCGCTGATGCCTCTGGACCACAGGACTTTAGGCCAGGGTATGGGCTTTGGTTTCCGTCCCGATTATGCCGGTGGGACAGGCATCATCTATGACGGAGACGGCAACGACCGTTATCTGGGCGGGGTTTACGCTCAGGGAGTGGGCTATTGGTACGCCAGCGGCATGCTCATCGACGAAGCCGGAAACGACACTTACAGCGCGGTTTACTATCCTCAGGGCTCCGGCATCCACCTCGCTTGCGGCCTGCTCTATGACGGCAGCGGAGACGATGCCTACTACAGCCGCAACGGTCCCGGACAGGGTGCCGCTCACGATTGGGGGATGGGGATGTTTATCGACGGGGCCGGAAACGACGCCTATTCCATCCAGGGCGGCCAGGGACTGGGGCTCTCCAATTCCGCGGCCATCTTTGTGGACCGATCAGGGGACGATCGCTATGAACGCAAGGAAGCGCAAAACTATGGCAATGGTGCCTTTAGCAGAGGCACAGCCAGCCTGGGACTGTTTTTGGACCTGGGCGGAAAAGACAGCTATCCGGACAGCCTGATGGCCAACGACAAGACCTGGCAGAAAGGTTCCTACGGAATCGGCAGGGACGTGGAGCTGAGGCCCACGCTCAAGACGGCCGTGGAAGAGCTCTCGGAGAGCGCTCCTATGCCCGATCCGAAAGCTCCGATCGACAGCCTCTTTGCCATCGCCAGCGAATGGGAAGTGGGCTCCGCGGTCCAGAGAGTCAAGGCAGCCCGTTCCATCCTGAAAGACCGTAAAGCCGAGGCCGTTCCCTATGCCCTCGCCAGCAAGATCAACACCCGTTCCGGCCTGGAATACCGGGCTTTGGAAGCCCTCCTGACCGACGCTCCCGAAATGGCGCAAGGGCTCTATCCTCTCATCCAGGGGGCCGATTCCCTGGCGGCCAAAAACGCCATGTCTCTGTTGGTGGCCAAGCCTGACAGCCTGCTGCTGAGCGAGATCCAAGTCCTTCTGAAGCAAGACAAATACATCCCAGCCTGCCTGTCTGTGCTGGGTTCTTTCCAGCTTCCGGAAGCCGTAACTATCCTCAATGAGTGGCTGGAGCATCCCGCGGAGCGTTTTCGCTATATCGCGGCCCGCTCTCTGGCCCAGATCGGCAGCCCTGACGCGAGGGCCATCCTGAAGAGCAGGCAGTCCGACCCCTCGTTTTTGGTAAAAGGAGTGATCAGAGCGCTGCCCATAGAGGAGGATAATCTTGAACGCTGAACGCCAGATGTTTGCTGAGTTTCTGAGGGAACTGGGGGTGGAAGATACCGAGCCCTTAGCGCGGCGCTTCGACCACTATCTGGAGCTGCTGCTGGAGCAGAACGCCATGGTGAACCTGATTTCGAGGACCACCCAGCCGCGTGAATGCTGGACAAAGCATTTCCTTGACAGCCTGATGCCCTTGAAATGTTTGGATTTGTCTACCCAGCGGGCTTTGGATTTCGGCTCGGGAGGCGGCTTGCCAGGCATCCCTCTCAAGCTGCTGAGACCGGGACTGAGGATCCAGCTGCTGGATAGCGTCGCCAAGAAAACCCGAGCTTTGGAGCACATCGCCCAAGAGCTGGATCTGCATGATCTTAGCGTGATCAATGCCCGTCTGGAAGATCATGTCAAATCCACCCAGCGCTATGAGCTGATCTTTTGCCGGGCTGTGAAGCTGGAAGAGCGCTATCGTCTGCCGCTCTGGAAGCTCCTGAGCAAAGGCGGCCAGGTGATCTTCTACAAGGCGCTGGATAGCTCCGATCTGGAAGGTCTCCAGCCCAAACTGCTGTGCAAACAGGAATTCAGTTGGGGCAGCCGGTCGATCATGGCGGTGGAGCGGGAAAACCTGAGACACTGAACCAAGACACTGATCTGAAGCGGGTTAGGCCGCGGCAGTCAGCAATAAACGGAAACAAAATGGGAAAAATAATAACGATAGTGAACCAAAAAGGCGGCGTGGGCAAGACCACCACCGCCGTCAATCTGGCTGCCGGGCTGGCCGTGCTGGAAAAGAAGACCCTCCTGATCGACTTTGATCCCCAGGGCAACGCCACCAGCGGAGTGGGCCTGGACAAGGACAAGCTGGAAATGCAAGTCTATGACGCGCTGATCCGCAAAGTCCCGATTCAGGAGACCATCCACGCCACCGACACCCAAAACCTCTTTTGCGTGCCTGGAAACATCGACCTCACCGGCGCCGAAATCGAACTGGTGCATGAGTTTGCCCGCGAGCAGCGCCTCAAAGAAGCCCTGCAGCCGATCGTGAACGACTATGACTTTATCATCATCGACTGCCCTCCCTCACTGGGCCTGCTCACCGTCAACGCCATGACCGCCAGCAGCGATCTGCTGGTGCCCATCCAGTGCGAATATTATGCCCTGGAGGGAGTTAGCCAGCTCTTGTCCACTATCCGGCTGATCCAGAAAAACCTCAATCCCAGCCTCGGGATCATCGGCATCCTGCTCACCATGTTTGACAAGCGCGTCAACCTCTCCACCCAGGTGGCCCGTGAGGTGAGGCGCTATTTCAAGGAGAAGGTCTTTCACTCCATTATCCCCCGCAACATCAAGCTCACCGAAGCCCCCAGCTTTGGTAAACCCATATTTCTCTATGACATCCGCTCGCCCGGCGCCATGAGCTATCTGAACCTGGCCACCGAAGTGGTGGAGCGCAGCCGATGAGGAGGAACGCATGAACGAACGCCTTGGCAGAGGCCTCAGCGCCCTGATTCCAGACCGGGATGAAGACAGAAGCAATCAACTGGGACTGGGCAGCCTGCCCATCGACAAGATTCGCGTCAACCGTTACCAGCCCCGCAAAAGTTTCGATGCAGAACGCCTGGCTGAGCTGGCCGAATCGATCAAGGAAAACGGCATCATCCAGCCTCTGATCGTGACCAAGACCCAGGGCTCGGAGTATGAGCTGATCGCGGGTGAACGCAGGCTCCAGGCCGCCAAACTGGCCGGGCTGGACCTCGTGCCAGTGGTGATCCGCTCCGTATCTCAGAAGGAACAGCTGCAGCTGGCCATCGTGGAAAACATCCAGCGGGAAGACCTCAACCCGATCGAGGAAGCGCTGGCCTATCAGACTCTGGCGGAAGACTTTAAGCTCACTCATGCCCAGATCGCCCAGATCATGTCCAAAAACCGCAGCACCATCACCAACAGCATCCGCCTCCTCAATCTGAGCCCCGAAATCCAGGATATGATCAACGGCGGCGAACTTTCCGCCGGCCATGCCAGAGCTATCCTCAGCGTGGAGGAAGAGCGGCGCCTGCCTTTTGCTCAATACCTTGCCAAATATAGGCTTAATGTGCGCCAAGCGGAGGAAAAGGCCCCCAGTTTCAGACCTGAAACTCCCAAACCCAAACCCGCCTCGACTCCCGTGATCAAAAGCATGGAGACCCATATGAGCAGCGCTCTGGGCCTCAAAGTGAGCATCAAGGGCCATGCCAACAAAGGAAAAATCAGCATCGAATACCGCAGCCAGGAAGAGCTGGCCGCCTTCAACGACCTGATCAACAAGCTTAAGGAGCAGTGACTTATGAAACGCGTGATCGTGACCGGAGGTGCCGGATTCATCGGTGCCAACTTTATCCACACCCTCTTTGAAGACCCCGCCTTCGACGGCATCGTCGTCAACCTGGATGCCCTCACCTATGCCGGCAACCTTCAGAGCCTGGAAGATATCGAGGCCCGCTGGCCAGAGCGCTATTTCTTTGAGCATGCCAGCATCCGCGACGCCGCCAGAGTGGCAGAAATCATCGCTAAATACAAGCCGGACACCATAGTAAACTTCGCTGCCGAGTCTCATGTGGACCGCTCCATCGACGGGCCCATGGAGTTTATCGACACCAATATCGGCGGCACGGCAATCCTGCTGGATAGCGCCCTGCACTATTTCCGCTCTCTGGATGAGGCTGGAAGGAAGGCTTTTCGCTTTCATCACGTCAGCACCGATGAGGTCTATGGCTCCCTGGGCGAGGACGGCATGTTCCTGGAAACCACTCCCTACGACCCCTCTTCCCCCTATTCCGCTTCCAAAGCGGCTTCCGACCACCTGGTGAGGGCCTGGCAGCGCACGTTTGGCCTGCCGGTATTGATCTCCAACTGCTCCAACAACTATGGCCCCTTCCAGTTCCCGGAAAAGCTGATCCCGCTGATGATCCTCAACTGCCTCTCCCACAAGCCTCTGCCCGTCTATGGACAAGGACTCAACGTGCGCGACTGGCTCTATGTGACCGATCACTGTGAGGCCATCGCGCTCATCATCCGCAGCGCCCAACCCGGCCAAACCTATAACATCGGCGGCCACAACGAGATGCGCAATATCGACATCGTGCACACCATCTGCGAACTGCTGGACGAGCTGCGTCCCTCGGCTGAGCTGAAATCCTATAAAGAACTTATCACTTACGTGACAGACCGCCCCGGCCACGACCTCCGCTACGCCATCGACGCCAGCAAGATTCAAAATGAGCTGGGTTGGACCCCCAAAGAGACCTTCGCCACTGGCATCCGCAAGACCGTGATCTGGTATCTGGAACACGCGCCCTGGTGGCAAAACATCCAAAACCAGACCTATCAGCAGCAACGTCTGGGATTGGGATAGAATTTCCCCTTGATGTAAAAAAAAGTTCTTGCTTTTTTGGCAAAACCAATTAAGCATATCATTAGCATACAGACCCTACATAGAATGCCCTCCGAGCGTGGGAGCGTCGCCCGACGTCTCCCACGTATTTTTTTGGGGGGATTTGAGGCCGGGAAATGGCGGGCCTGGCTCTTATATATTGGATATCAATGGTTTGGAAGCAAACGCACGGACTCAGGCCACCTGATCCCGAATATCCCGACTGACAAAGACGGTTGAATAATTGGTATCCCTGGCTTCAGAGCTTGAGGAAAAATGCCACCTTGGCCGTCTTGGAGTTCAAAGCGCTTGGATAACATACACATCCATCTCTTTATGTCTGGGCGCTTTGGACTTCAAGCAGGATATC
>JAGOIY010000123.1:4040-5214 GCA_017995405.1 Candidatus Cloacimonadota bacterium | reverse complement strand
AGCCAGTGCCCTCCCAATACCTGGACGGGATGGTAGTTTTCTTTGACGTGCATCTCTCCCGGCTCCAGATGCTGGATCAGTGAGCCTCCCAGGGCAATGTTGATCAATTGCGCGCCGGCACAGATACCCAGGATGGGCATGCCGGTCTGCAAAGCTTCTTCAAAGAGCGGGATATCAGAGCCGGCGCGGCGTTCATGCATCGCGTCCAGCCTGGGATGGGGCGCCTGATTATACATCTGGGAAGGATAGTCGAGGCCGCCGATGATGACCAGGGCGTCGATTTTTGCCAGATACTGCCGGACCAGATCGCGATCCGGAGTGCAGGGCAAGGGCAAAGGCAAGCCGCCGTGGTCGAAGATGGCGTCCAGATAGCGGTTGCGGATGTGGAACTGCTCGTAGCTGCCCAGCAGGGTGTAGTTCATACTGAGGCCAATGACAGGCCGTTCAGGCATGATCTTCCGCACTCTCAGTTAGATCAGAATGCTCTTGCTGCCCGGCAGGCTCCGCTTTGGGAGGATCGCTGAGCTGGAACAGAGGATCGCAGATATCCAGCGCTTTGCCCACTTTGGGGATGATCAGCTCATCCGGAGAGCTCTCCTGATCAGCTCCCAAAACCCTGGCGGGAATGGAGATCGTGCAGGAGCCATGCCCCCAGATCATTCCGATCACGTTGCCGCGGGTGAAATCCGGATCTTTAAACCAGGTGACTTTGGCTTTGTTGAAGCGCAAAGTGATAGTCCCATAAGGTGTGGGGACGCTTAGCTGGCCATCCTGGATTTCGGCTGCGGGATGGGGTGAACGCAGTTCCACGGAATCCAGGAAGACGCGACCGATGTTGACCACGCTGATCTCGTTATTGCCGCGGCTGTAACGCAGCTTTCCCTGGATGGGGGAGACAAACATCCCAGCCTCGGGGATGGGGATACGCTGGTGGAAACGGTGCGCCGCGCCGATCAGGATAAAGAGTCCCGCCCCCAGTCCGGCCAGCACGATTGCCGGAATATAGAGCAAGGGCCTGGACCCGATCGCGAACGAGATCAGGATCAGCAACACCGGCACGGCCTGCATCAGATACTGATGACGCTTGATGCGCTTGAGCTGAGACGGATCTGAGAGGATGAATTTGTCTGTGAGGGTAGGCATAGTCTATTCCAATATTGTGATGTTAGCTAAA
>JAGOIY010000123.1:0-3940 GCA_017995405.1 Candidatus Cloacimonadota bacterium | reverse complement strand
GTGTTGTCCTTCGGTGCACTGGTTGAAGTCCAAGCGGCCCGCAAACTCGCTGCCATATATACCTTTATCGTGGCCGCTTGAACTCCAACGGGGCTCGTCTTGGCGTTCAAAGTGTTGTCCTTCGGTGCACTGGTTGAAGTCCAAGCGGCCCGCAAACTCGCTGCCATATATACCTTTATCGTGGCCGCTTGAACTCCAACGGGATAAATGCGGGCGGGGGTGGCTTACTTGGCGCGGGTCCAGGTGTCGGTGCGGCCGATCAGGGAAACTCCGACAAAGCCGCGCAGCTTGAGGGTGTTGATGTTTTCCAGTTCGCCTTTGCAGCTGTAGGTGTTGCCGGACTTGGGATCGTAGATCTTGCCGCCGTCGAACTTGTCATTGCCCTTGGACTTGAGGCCGGTGAGGATCACTAGGTTCATGAGGGCGCGTCCCCGCAGCTTCTTATCCGGATTCTTGACGTCGAGCTTGGCAACGCCTTTGGCGTCGTTGGGTTCTTTGAGCCAGACGATCTTGCCGGCATAGCTGCCGCCGGTGGTTTTGTAGATCTGGATTTTGCTGGATTTTTCGCCGTTGTACCAGCTGCCGAGGATGTCGTCCTCTTTGAGGGCCAGCAAGGGCAGGCACAGGGCGATCAGGATGATGGCTATAAGCAGGTGTTTCATTGACTTACTCCTTTCGCGGGAGCTTCATATCCCGCAGCGTTGGAAGATGAGGTCCACGTGGCGCAGATAGCGTGCGTAATCAAAGATGTCGCGGATCTCCTCAGGGGGGATCACGCTGGTGATTCTTTTGTCTGCCAGCACTTTATCCATCAGAGGCTTGCCGCTTTCCCAGCAGACCATGGCGTTTTCCTGCACCAGGGCATAGGCTTCCTCGCGACTGAGACCGGCATTGGTGAGCCGGAGCAGCAGGGCCTGAGAAAAGACCAGGCCTCCGGTGATTTCGAGGTTGGCTTTCATAGTGTCCGGATACAGCAGCAGATTGCCGATCAGGGTGATGGCGCGTTCCAGCATGTAGTGGATGAGGATGCAGCTGTCCGGCAGGATGACGCGCTCCACGCTGGAGTGGCTAATATCGCGTTCGTGCCAGAGGGCGTTGTTTTCCATGGCGGCATGGGCATTGGAACGCAGCAGTCTGGCCAGGCCGCAGAGTTGTTCGCTCACGATGGGATTGCGTTTGTGGGGCATGGCGCTGCTGCCCTTTTGGCCTTTGGTAAAGTTTTCTTCCGCTTCCTGGACTTCGGTGCGCTGGAGGTGACGGACCTCGAGGGCGATCTTTTCCAGCAGCGAGCCTAAAAGAGCGATCACGTGGAGGAAGTGGGCATGGCGGTCGCGCTGGATCACCTGGGTGGAGATATTTACCGGCTTGAGGTCCAGGTAGCGGCAGGCCAGCTCTTCCACAGAGGGGTCCAGATGAGCGTAATTGCCTACGGCGCCAGAGAATTGGCCCACGCTGATGCCGTCGATGGCATCCTGCAGCCTGGCAATGTCACGCTTGCATTCATCAAACCAGAGGGCAAACTTGAGGCCAAAACTGGTGGGCTCGGCATGGATGCCGTGGGAGCGTCCCATACAGACGGTGTGGCGATGGGCCCGGGCTTGCAATCTGAGGGTTTCGGCGAGGCGATGGGCCTGAGTGAGGATCAGTTCTCCCGCCTGTTTCAACTGCAGGGCCGTGGCCGTGTCCAGCACGTCCGAAGAGGTCATGCCATAATGAATCCAGCGGGCTGAGGGACCCACGTATTCCGCCACGTTGGTGAGGAAGGCGATGACGTCGTGCTTGGTGACGGCTTCGATCTCCTCGATGCGGTCGGCGTTGAAATCCGCCTTTTCGGCAATGCTCTGATAGTCAGTCTCGGGAATGATGCCCAGTTCAAACATCGCCCTGGCGGCGGCCAGTTCTACTTCCAGCCAGCATTCATAGCGGTTTTCGCTGGTCCAGACGCGCTCCATTTCCGGCAGGCTGTAGCGCGGGATCATGGTTCCTCTGCCTCCAGAGGCGCGATTTCGTCAAAGGCCTCAGGTTCCAGAAACTGGTCCAGAATGCTGGCTTCCTGGCGGGGCAGGGCTTCGATGGTGGCCGTTCCATACTCCACGCTGTCAAAAAGCAGCTCCGCGCTGGCGTTGCTCATCGTGAAGCTCAGCTTGTCCGGCAGGCCTTTGGCGTTGTAGCTGAAGAGGGCTTCGCTTTTGCTGCGGGGATCAAAGACGCGCTGCAAGCGGAACTGGGGATCGAAGCTGATCTCGATGCCTTCATGGACCAGCCTTCCGGTGGCCAGGATGGAATCCGCGTAGGTCTCTACCAGCGCGTTGATATCCTTGATGGGGGCCATGGACATCCTGGGATCGACAAGTGTCCGGGCCATCAGTTCCAACTGGGGAAAATAATCCGAGCTCAGGCTGAAATACTCTCCCAGATACACAGAGATCAGGGGTGAGGCCCCGGCACCCAGCACCCCTCCGTCGATCACGTCAAAGCGCGTCTCGTCTTTGGTCTTGGAAAAGACAAACATCCGGCGCAGGGTGAGGCCCATGTAGTTGAGGTTCGTCACTCCTTCTCCGCGCAGGTTTTCCCACTTGAGCATTTCGGCCCGGAGGAGTTCTTTGCGGGCTTCGATGGAGAGGGGTTTGAGCTTGTCTTTGGCGCAGGAACTCAGCATCAGAGTGATGAGGATAAAGATGAGGGGGACCAGGCGGTTCATTTGTGGACCTCCGGTTTGGGCGGTTGACGATAGATCAGCCAGATGGCAATGGCAGCCACGATGATCATCAGCATGCTCAGAAACTGACCGATAGACATAAAGCCAAAGAAATAGCCGTAGTCCTGATAGATTTGAATGTCGTCCGGCTCTCTCACAAACTCGATCAGGAAGCGGAAGATGCCATAGAGGGCAAACCAAATCCAGAAGACCACGCCGGGAGTCTTGATCTTCCTGAGCAGCCAGAAGGTGACCGCGAAGAGGACAATCCCCTCCAGAAACAGTTCATAGAGCTGGGTGGGATGCCTGGGCAGGTCTCCCGCCTCAGGGAAAACCATTCCCCAGGGCAGCGTGGTGGGCCTTCCCCATAGCTCTCCGTTAATAAAGTTACCCAGCCTGCCCAGTCCCAAACCGATCGAGACCAGCGGGATCACGGCATCGGCCATGGCGGCAAAGCTGAGCTTGTTTTTTCTCACAAACAGGTAGCCGGCGATGATTACACCCAAAGCCCCGCCGTGAAAGCTCATGCCGCCTTCCCAGACGGCCAAAAGCTGCAGGGGATGCTGGAAATAATAGGGCAGATTGTAGAAGAGGGCATAGCCGATGCGGCCTCCCAGCACCACTCCCAGCATCATCACAAAGATGACGGATTCATACTGCTCGCGGCTGAGGTGGATGCCTCGGAACTTGAGCAGTTTGCGGTAAAACAGCCAGGCCAGGATGAAGCTCAGCACATAAAAGAGCCCATACCAGCGGACCTGCAGATGCAAACCAGCCAGATCAAAGCTCACGATATCGGGGTTGAGGTTGTGGCGTATCACTGTTCCTGCCTCAGCGGGTGAGCTTGTGGAGCTGGGTCACGATCTTTTCCACCGCTTCGTCCGGGTCACCGTGAAACTTCTCGGTGAGCTTGTCGTGTTTGGGAGTGAAGATTTTAACCACCTGGGTGGGGGAACCGTTGAGGCCGATGTCCTTTTCGTCCAGTTCCAGGTCCGCGGCGTTCCACACTTTGAGCTCGGCGCTTTTGGCGTTGCGCTTGCCCCGCAGGGATGGCAGCCGGGGTGTGTTGATCTCTTTGACCACCGAGATCAGGCCTGGCAGCTTCATCTGGACCCGGTCATAGCCGTCTTCCATGAGGCGCTGGACGATCAGATGGCAGGGCTTGACCTCCTCGATCTTGCGCACGAAACAGGTCTGGGGAATCTTGAGGTGAGCGGCAATGCCAGGCCCCACCTGGGCTGT
>JAGOIY010000015.1:10065-25433 GCA_017995405.1 Candidatus Cloacimonadota bacterium | reverse complement strand
AGCCCCTCTCCATGATCCGCAAGACCATCGCCAAAAATATGACCCGTTCCAAGCAAAACGCCGTTCATATGAGCGTGATGGATGAAGTGGAAGTCACAGAACTTGTGGAAGCCAGAAAGCGTCTCAAACCAAGCTTTGAAGCGATGGGCCTCAAACTCAGCTATCTGCCATTTATCATCAAGGCAGTATCACTCTCTCTCAGAGAGCATCACATCCTCAATGCCGAGCTCGATCTGGAAAACGAGCGGATCATCCATAAAGATCACATCAACATCGGGATCGCGGTAGATACAGACGACGGACTGGTGGTGCCTGTGATTCGAGACGCCGATCAACTCAGCATTCAGGAACTGACAGCCAGGATCAACGATTTCTCGGTGAGGGCCCCTAAGCGCCAGCTAAGTCTTGACGAGCTCAAAGGCGGCACCTTCAGCATCACAAGCTACGGTTCCATAGGCGGTTACTTTGCCGTGCCTGTGATCAATTATCCCCAGGCAGCTATTTTTGGAATCGGCAGACTTACCCAGAAACCGGTGATCAAAGATGGCCAGATCGCCATTGGAAACGTATTGCCCATCTCCATGTCCGTAGATCATCGTATCGTGGATGGGGGAGAGGTGGCCCGCTTCCTCAATCAGGTGTTGGAATATCTCAAAGACCCCCTTCTAATGCTGTCTGTCGCCCCCAGCGACAAAGGAGCTAACCATGCAGTATGACCTCATTGTCATAGGAAGCGGTCCGGCTGGCTATGTGGGAGCCATTAGAGCAGGCCAGACGGGGCTGAAGACCCTCGTGATCGATAAACGCTATGTGGGCGGCATGTGCCTCAACTGGGGCTGCATCCCCTCCAAAACGTGGCTGGAAAGCGCCCGCCTCTATCACAAGATTTCCCGCCAGGCCGCTGAGTTTGGCATCGACGGAATCGAAGCCGATAAGCTCAGCTTCAACTGGCTTCAGGCTAAAAAGCGTTCTTCCGCGGTGGTGGCAAAGCTAACCCGCGGGATCGAGTATCTGTGGAAAAAGAACGGGGTGGAGTTTCTCAAAGCCGAGGCGAAGATATTGTCTCCCAATCAGGTGGAGGCGGATAACCGCGTCTTTGAAACTCAACACATCATGATTGCCACCGGTTCGCGTCCCGCTCAGCTTGATGGCGTGCCCAATCTGATAGGTCTGGAGCGTCTCTCCGAGCTGGAAGCGCTTCCACACCAGCCCCTCATTTGGGGACACGGCCCCATCGCCTATGAGATGCTACAGTTTTTCAGGCTGTTAGGCAAGGATCCCATCCTGGCTCTCACCCACGATATCCTGCTTCCAGGTCTCGATCCCTATATCCAAAGCTATGTGGATAAGAAGCTTAAAAAGGAAAAGCTGAGGATTGTTCCCGCGGCTGAGATCAAATTCGTTGCAAATAAAGCTTATTACCAAGACGAGGAGATCGCCCAGGATGCCGTGATCAACTGCTCCTGGCGTCAGGCGGTGCTGCCATCCATGCAAATCGGGCTCGCGTTGGAAGACGGATACATCCTGACGGATGAATACTATCGCAGCTCCGTGCCAAACATCTTCGCAGCCGGAGACGTGAACGGCCGCAGCTATCTGGCTCACGCGGCTTCCGCTCAGGCGCTGGCTATCGTTAACTTCATCCATGGCAAGGCAACTGAAGAAGTCCCAGACGCATCCTGGCCCATAAACATCTACAGCGATCCCGAAATCGCGCAGATAGGGCAGACGGAACTCCAGCTCAAACAAGCCGGAATCGAGTACAAGAGCGCCGAATATTCGCTGTCCGCCAACGGCAAAGCCCTCGCGGAAGGCGCTTCGGAAGGCTTTCTGCGCTTGCTCTACGAGCCAAAGTATTCGCAGGTGCTGGGAGTCCAGATCGTAGCCGCCAACGCTACCGATATGATCGCCGAAGCCGCCATCCTGATGGAAATGGAAGGCACCACATATGACCTTGCCAAAGCGGTGCACGCCCATCCCACCGTCGCGGAAGTGTTTATGGACCTGGGATCTGAGGCGGTGAAGCAGCTTGCGGAGTGAAGTTATAACGACTGAGGTTGATAGGCTTTCTTACTGATCTCAGTTCCTCCCCCCTTATTAACTGAGGTTACCAGCATCATGAGCAAGCCGGACCCAAAAGCCATTTATGAGGCTTGGGACGGTTTTGGTCCAGTGATGACCCGCTTATAGCAATAAGGGAACAGGTTGCACAAAAGAAAAGAGGGAGCGTTGATGCATCCCTCTATTCTTTTTAACTCTTAGTTAAATAAGCTAATCTGCGTACTATCTACTCCACAGTCACGCTCTTAGCCAGATTTCTGGGTTGGTCCACATCGAAACCACGCAGATCAGCCACGTGATAGGCCAACAGCTGTAAAGGAATCACGGTGAGCAGCGGCTGAAGATTGGAAAGCGTTTCCGGGATACGGATCACATGCTCGGAGATTTTATCCAGTTCTTCGCTCCCAGCGTTGGCGATGGTGATCAGGCGGGCTTTTCTGGCACGCACTTCCTGCAAATTGGAATAGACTTTATCAAAGAGACTGTCGTGGGTCGCGATCGCCACCACAGGCATGTGTTCATCGATAAGGGCGATGGGGCCATGTTTCATCTCCGCGGAGGGATAACCTTCCGCGTGAATGTATGATATCTCTTTGAGTTTGAGGGCACCTTCGAGGGCCACAGGATAATTCACGCCCCGACCCAGATAGAGCGCGTTGGTGCTGTCTTTGATGGATGCGGCGATCTCCCGGATCATATCGTTTTGCGCCAGAATACTCTCGATCTTAGCGGGGATTTGTTCCAGCTCGTTGATGTATTTCTGTCCGTCCATCGGAGAGAGGGAACGCTGGCGTCCCAGCAGGATAGCCAGCAGCGTCAGAATCGTTACCTGGGAGGTAAAGGCTTTTGTGGAAGCCACTCCGATCTCGCTTCCGGCATGGATATAGGACCCGCCGTCGCTTTCACGGGCAATCGTACTGCCCACCACATTGGTGATTCCCAGGACGATGGCTCCCTTGGCTTTCGCCTCTCTGAGAGCGGCAAGCGTGTCCGCTGTCTCACCAGATTGACTGATCACGAAAACCAGCGTGTCATCCGGGATAATGGGATTCCGGTATCTGTATTCGGAGGCGTATTCAGCATGGACAGGGATGCGCGCCATGTCCTCAATGATGTATTTCCCTATGAGAGCGGCGTGAAAAGAAGTGCCGCAGGCGATCAGGTGGATCTGTTTGACTTTCCGCAGCTCCGGGGAGGGCAGATTCAATCCACCCAGACGGGCTGAAGCAAGCTGATCGTTGATGCGGCCTCTGAAACCGTTGCCGATCGTGAGGGGTTGTTCAAAGATCTCTTTAAGCATAAAGTGCTTAAAATCTCCCTTTTCGATGGCAGAGATGGCCCAGTCAACCAGGGATATCTTGGGTTCTACCTGCACTTTATCCAAAGTAGTGATCTCAAAACTGTCTCTGTGGATCACGCATAGCTCGTTGTCCTGCAGATATATGACTCTCTGTGTATGGATCACGATCGCGCTGACGTCGCTGGCAATAAAGTGTTCGTGATCGCCGATGCCGATTATGATGGGAGATCCCTTCCGAACAGCGATCAGCTTGTCAGGATTATCTTTGGACAGGACGACCAGGCCATAGGTGCCTTCCACCCTTTTCATGGCTTCGCGAACGGCATCTTCCAGGCAGCTGGTGCTGCTCATGTATTGCTCGATGAGGTGGACGATCACCTCCGTGTCTGTATCGCTGTAGAATTTGTGTCCAAGTTCTTTAAGCCGTTGTTTGAGAAGCTGATAGTTTTCGATGATGCCGTTGTGGACTATGGCCAGCTTGCCTTCGCAATCGAGGTGGGGATGGGCATTCAACTCCGTGGGCTCACCATGAGTAGCCCAGCGGGTATGAGCGATCGCAATCGTACCGGAGCATTTGTTGGGCTCAGGAAGTGAGCGTTCCAGCTCGATGATCTTGCCTTGCTTCTTATAGACCTGCATATCCTGTTCATGGATCAGAGCGCAGCCAGAGCTGTCATATCCTCTGTATTCCAGCCTTTTGAGCGCTTCGATCACTATGGGCAGCGCGTTGCGAGAACCGATGTATCCTACTATTCCGCACATTATCAAGCTCCTTTTGGGGTAGTGACTTTATGGAATAGCCAAAGCGAACCCGCCAGGATCAGCGCCGCCGGAGCGGCCAACCACCACTGCAGCCCTTCACTGCCTCGCAACAGCGGTTTCATCCAAGCGCTCGACGCATAGGTGGTCACCAGAACGGCCACGGAATTGTTGAGAGTGTGATACAGCATGCTGTTGATAATGCTTCCGGAGCGGATCGTTAAGTAGCCGAGAATGAGTCCCAGCAGGAATGTGGGGATAAGCCTGAAGGGATCAAGATGAAAGACTCCAAAGAGCAGAGCGCTGATCACGACAGCCATCTTTTTGGAGTTTCCTTCAAAAAAGCGCATCAAAAAGCCCCGGAACATGATTTCTTCACAGATGCCGGGAGCTAAAGCGACTATTCCCAACAGCACCCAAAGATTATCCGACATCTTAAAAAGCCCCATCAGCTGCTCGGTGTATTGATCCGGGAAGGGATAGATGGCATCCACAACATTCATCAGAAGAGTCACCAGCACTGCTCCCGAAACGGCGATGAAAGGTACGATCGCCAGCTCCCGGGGTTTGGGCAACGATATCCGAAAGATCTCTTTGGGTTTTAGCTTGAAGATATTCAGGATGATCAGAGGGGGCAGGAGGATAATCAGGATCTGGGTCTGCACCAGCCCCTTCATCATATCTTCACGCTGGAAGTAGCTGCCCAGGTAGTACATAACCACTAGGGCCAGAGCAAAAAACACCATGCCGTTGAAGGGGTTAAAGAGATTGCGCTTCTCTTTGCGGACGTTTTTGAGGGAACTGTCTTCGTCCGTGCGAAACAGCATCGCTTCTGTGCTGAAGAGCTTGACTGTAAGCCAGATAGCTCCAATATCGAGCAGCAGGGTGGACCCCACCGTGATCAGCAGGTGCGAGAGCTGGTATTCATTGATCAGCACAGCTTTAAAGAGCAAGGCGATATTCACGACCGGCACCAGGGCCAGCAGGTTGTTGATCTCCACCGAGGGGATGAACGAGATCATACCAAGCAGCATCGAGATCATCATCACCGGCTGCTGATAGGAAGCGGCTTCCTTGAGGTTGCGCGAAAATGTGGAGATGGACATAAGCAGTGCCGCGAACAATGTAGCCAAGGGCAACATCGCTGCCAGCAGAATCAGAAATCCCACCACGGGCATCTGTGTCATGCTGCTGGCGATGCCTTGACTGCCCACCAAGAACTGCATGGAAAATCCCATACTGAAGAGGTTTACCACCACATTGACCATAGCTACCGTGATGACGGTGAGATACTTGCCCAATACCAGTTCGTTGCGCTGAGCGGAAGACACCAGCAAGGTCTCGAGAGTGCGCCGCTCCTTCTCTCCCGCCACAAGGTCGCCAGCGACGGTCGCAGCCCCGGCTACCAGCATCATGATCATGATATACGGCAGGATCATGCCCAGATAGGAGCCCAGGCGTTTTTGCGCGCTTGACGTATCGATGGCGTCCACTCTGATCAGTTCCATGAGGGCGGGGTCCACATCCCGTTTGGATAGTTCGGTGGCAATAGAGCTTTCTTTGGTCTCCGTCACCGAATCCTTGATCTTTCTGTAGATCAATTGGTTGCGCTCTTTGGACGAGTCGTAGCTTACCAGGACCTTATAGACGGATGAACCAGCCGCGGTGATAGAATCACCGATACTTACGATCGCCTGGATGTTACCGCTGTTATAAAGACCCTGGGTGTCCTGGTTGTATGGCAGTAGATTATAGCCTTTATTGGTTTTGATGCCAGCGATGATGGCAGCCGAAATGTGGTTGTTTACGCTGTCGGCAAAAGCGATCTCAGCGCCGCGTTCTTCCAGAACGGCTGTCTGACGGCTCATGATAGAGCCAAAACCTATAAACAGAAGAGGATACAAAATCAGCGGAATGATGAAGGTGGCAAAGAGAGTGCGGCGGTCCCGCATCATTTCCAGCAGTTCTTTACGATAGACGATCAAAGCTTTATTAAAACTCATGGGCCTGAAGCTCCTCCTCAAAGCTGGACTGATTTACAAAATGCACGAAAATGTCATCGAGATCGGTTTGGCCCGTTTGGGCGCGGAATTCTTCCAGGGTCCCGTTTGCCAGCACTTTGCCGCGATGAATCATTACCACTCTGTCTGCGAGGCGCTCCGCTTCGCGCATTATGTGGGTGGAAAAGAGCACACACTTGCCCTTGATCTTGCAATCCCGGATGAAGGAGACGATGTTGCGGGCTGTGAGAATATCCAAACCGCTGGTGGGCTCATCAAAAATCATCACCTGGGGATCGTGGATAATGGAGCGCACGATCGAGACCTTCTGTTTCATGCCACTGGAGAGGAATTCGATTTTTTTGTCCATAAATTCTTTCATATCCAGCAGATCAGCCATCTCATCCATCCGCCGTTTGATGGCAGGGTCACCGATGCCGTTGAGGCGGCCGAAATAGGTGATAAACTCTCTGGCGCGCAGACGGTTGTAAAGTCCGGTATCGCCGGAAAGAAAACCCAGATGGCGGCGCACTTCGTCTGCCTGTGTGAGGATGTCGTAACCCTGAATGCGGGCCGTCCCCGCAGAGGGCTTAAAAACGGTGGAAAGCACCCTCATGGTAGTGGTCTTTCCCGCTCCGTTCACACCCAGGAGGCAGACAATCTCTCCATCCCCGGCGTTGAAGCTGACGCCATCCACAGCTTTAAACCGGGTACCGTCCTTTTTGGGAAACTCTTTGACCAGATCCAATACTTCGATCATAAGATACATCTCCATGCTTATCGCCCTTATGCAATTGGTTATTCATTCATACAGGGCTGTTGGGGTGCACTACTTAATAATGGCCGCATTATGGCAAGTGATTTTTTGAAAACGAGGGACGTTCATGAAAAAGACTTGACGAAAAAGAGCATCACCAAAAGAATAGCCTCATCGGCCAGACTGAGGGTTTGGCGATTATGATGAGAACGCATGGATTCCTTTAAGGACCTTACATCCCAATCACCTACGCAAGCGAGGTTCAGCGTAATGAAAGATGTTTTTGACATCCTCAATCAATTCCAAGTTTCCCACGTGCTTAATGCCGCTACGGGGCGCGGCGAATTTATCAATGTGCTCAGGCAAAAGCTGGGAGCTTATGTCCAGATCATTGGCGTCGATTCCAATGACAAGAGTGTGAACTATGCTCAGAAGTTCTTTCCGGACAACGACGTGGAGATCTATCGCATGGAATTGGAAGAGCTGCGTTTTGAGGATGGGTACTTTGATCTGGTCTGCATCTCAAATTCGCTGCATCACCTTCAGCACCGTGACAAGGTCTTTGCCGAACTGCTGCGCGTCCTCAAGCCGGGAGGAGTATTCCTGGTTACAGAGATGTATAAAGATGGACAGCAAACAGAAGCTCAGATGACTCATATCCTTATGCATCACTGGGTTGCGAGCATAGACAGGAAATGCGGGATACATCACGAAGAGACTTTCAGCAAGGATGAAATCCTCGCGATTATTCACAAGCTAGAGCTTAAAAAACTCCAGACCAGGGATTTCTATATCCCGGTCGATGATCCCCGCCAGGCAAGCAACTGCGAACACCTCAAACGAAGTTGCCAGGAGACATTCAAGCGCCTCGAGGGCTTGGAAGACCCCGAAATTCTTCGCTCCGAAGGCGAAGCCATCCTTGCCCGCATCGAGGAGATCGGTTGCGCCAGCGCCAGCCGGCTCTTGCTTTGGGGCCATAAATAGCATATTAACTAGGAGATACATAATGCCCATCGAAGAAAACCTGTTTGAACAAAGTCAGCTTCAGCTCACTAAAATCGCCAAGAAAATCGGCGTGCCCGGCTACACGCAATTCAAGGGCAACGATTTGGTGTTTAAAATATTAGAGTTCCAAGCGGCTCAGGAAGGTCTGGCCTTCGTGACTGGTTGTCTGGAAATCAGCGATGAAGGCTTCGGCTTTCTCAGGTTTCCCCAAAACAACTACCTCCCCGGGCGCGACGACGTCTATGTCTCACTCACTCAGGTGAGAAGGTTTGGATTGAAAACCGGCCACGTCGTTTCTGGACCGGTGCGCTCTCCCAAAGAGGGGGAGAAGTACTTTGCCCTGCTGAGGGTGGAATCGGTAAACTACATGGCCCCCACCTGCCTCACAGAACTGCGTCCCTTTGATGAATTGACGCCCTACTACCCTACCGAACGGCTCAACCTCGAGTTTAAGCAGGATAACTTCTCCACGCGCATCATCAATCTTTTTACTCCCATCGGAAAAGGCCAGCGGGGGCTGATCGTAGCTGCTCCCAGAACTGGTAAGACTACCCTCCTTCAGGATACTGCCAACGCCATTCTTGCCAACCATCCAGAGGTATATCTCATTGTATTGCTGGTGGATGAGCGTCCAGAAGAAGTAACCGAAATGAAGAAGATTCTCAGGCCCGGCAACCGTGAAGTGATCAGCTCCACTTTCGACGAATCTCCCAGAAACCACACTGCTGTGGCCGAAATGGTGCTGGAAAAAGCCAAGCGCATGATCGAGCTCAATCAGCATGTGGTGATCGTCCTCGACAGCATCACCCGTCTGGCCCGTGCGTATAACAATATCACGCCCTCCAGCGGCAAAGTGCTCAGCGGTGGTATCGACGCCAACGGTCTCATCAAACCCAAAAAGTTCTTTGGTTCCGCCCGCAACACTGAGGAAGCCGGTTCGCTCACGATTATCGCCACCGCTCTGATCGATACTGGCTCAAAAATGGACCAGGTGATTTTTGAGGAGTTTAAGGGTACCGGAAACATGGAACTCGTGCTAGACCGCAGCATTTCTGACATGCGGCTATATCCGGCCATCGATCTCGTTCGCAGCGGTACGCGCAGAGAAGAACTGCTGCTTACGCAGAATGAGATCAACCGCATGTACGTGTTGCGCAAATACCTCAAGACCATCAGCCCGATTCAGGGCATCGAGATGCTGCGCAAAAAGATGCAGGCCACAGAAAACAACTTCGAGCTGCTCAATTCGATGAGCAATTGAGGCGTCATTCGATGCCATTCAGCAATGCCAAAACCAGCCTGAGATTCAGCCTCACGCTTGGGTTACTGCTATTTATCACCGCTCTTTCTGCCAATTTGCGCAAGGAGTTTCAAGCGGTGGAAAAAGCCTATCAGCAAGGTAAGCTGAACGAAGCAGCCGCTCAGATGCTCAATCTGAGAGCTTCGACGGATGAAGAAAAGGCCCTGATCCTCTATCTGACCGCGGTGCTGAAGCCCAAACGGGCCGACACTTTGATGCACCTGCAGCAGGCTATTGAGAAATATCCCTCTGCTTACTACGGCCAGCTGAGCATGCTTCACAAAGCCAAGCTCCACATCCTGGAGCGGGAGATTGCCCAGGCAAAAAACCTGTTGCTCAAAATCACCTCCGCCCAGATCGCGGAACGTTATTACTGGCTGGCGGTTTGCGGTGAAATGTCAGACGATTGGGCGGCCGCGATTGCCAACTCCGAAACCTACCTGAGACTGGAGCCGGGTGGAGAACGCCTCGAAGATTGTTATTTTCTGATGGCTGAAGCGTATATTGGGCAAAAAAAGTATCAGAGCGCTACTGCCATCCTGGCCCAGCTTGCCGCCATCAAGGGCTATCCCACTGACGTTCAGTATTATCACTACTTAAATGGCTACGCTTTCCAGCTGGCAGGCAACTGGCAGGAAGCCCTATCTCATTACAGCCAGGGGATACAGGTCACTCGCTACACTCAGTTGGCCTACCAGATCGAAGACCGGCTCTTTGAACTGAAGCACAAGCACGGCTCAAAAATCGATCTTGGTTTCCTCTTTCCCTACAGCGATCTGGATATTCCGGTTGAAACCGTTACTCCGGCTGAACCTGAGCCCGCGCCGCTCAAAGAACTTGCCCCCCCCGCTGCCGATCTGCCTTTGAGGTTGAGCGCGAAACCCTCCTCGGGACTCTATGTGCAGACAGGGCGCTTCGGAGTGGAAGCCAACGCCCGTTCCGTCGCCTACCGGGTCAGACAGCTCAGCCTCCCCTCCGGATACTACGAAGATAAGAGCAATAAACACGTTCCCTGGGTTACATTCAGTGGACCCTATACAAACTCTGATCAACAGAAAAAAGCCCTCGAATTGCTCAAAAGTAATGACATAGATTGCTTCTCCGTGCGTTACTGACCCCCATAAATGACTCAATCCAAAGACACTAAGCTCACTCCCATGCTCCGGCAGTTTCAGGATGTGAAGCATAAGCATCCGGACAAGCTCATTCTCTTTCGCATGGGTGACTTCTATGAGACCTTTTTTGAGGATGCCCGCCAGGCATCCAAAATCCTCAATATCACCCTCACCACCCGCAATAAAAACGACGCGGATCCAGTTCCCCTGGCGGGATTTCCATATCACGCTCTCGACAACTATCTCGACAAACTAGTGAAAGCGGGCCTCAAGGTGGTCATCTGCGAACAAGTGGAAGATCCCAAACTGGCGACGGGACTGGTCAAACGCGAAGTGGTGGAAATCATCACTCCGGGCACGGTGCTCGACAATGCGCTCCTGGAAAGCAGTGCCAGCGTCTATCTTGCCTGCCTTTACTGGGAAGATCTGAATCGCGGGATCGGAGTCGCCAGGCTGGATCTCTCCACCGGTGAATTTGCCTTCACGGAGCTTCCGGCAGAAGAGCTCTTAAACGAACTTCTGCGCGTCAAACCTGCCGAGATCGTAGTCAAGGATATTGAATCTGAGCAGTATGTAAAAGCTCTCAAACTGGAATTCAGCCCCGCGCTCACGATTTTTGACAGTTGGCAGTTTCGCCCTCATGACGCTTCCCAGGTGTTGAAGGAACACTTCAAAGTCAGCTCTCTTGAGGCTTACGGGGCCAATCATCATCCTTTGGGGACCACGGCGGCGGGTGGAGCTCTGGCCTACGTGCGTTCACTCTATCAGGTGCCCCTGAATCATATCTCCGGCCTCAGTTTCTACTCGCTGAGCAGCTATATGCAACTGGACGAGATCAGCCGCCGCAATCTTGAGCTTACGCGCTCGATCCGCTACGGCACCAGGCATGGGAGTTTGTTGAGTGTCATCGATCAGACCCGTACTCCCATGGGAAGCAGGCTGCTGCAGCAATGGCTGCTACATCCTCTCCTCGATTTGAAGGATATCACTTTCCGGCAGGACATGATCGCGGCCTTTATCTCCAATACCGCCTATCTCAAAGACCTCAGAGAGACTCTGAGGGATGTAGGTGACATCGCCCGGCTGGTTTCACGCCTCGGAGCTCTAAGGATCAATCCCCGCGAGCTGCTGGCCCTCAGAAATTTTCTGGTGCTCAACCAGATAGTGCGCACCAAGCTGACAGCCTTCGCCATCGAGGATTTTACCCCCTTCACAGAGCAACTGGCCGGCTTTGATGATATCGCCAGCCTGATCGACGACGCCATTATCGACAACCCCCCTGTCACCGTCACGGAAGGCGGCATCTTTAAAAGCGGTTTCAACGCCGATCTCGACGAATTGCTCAGTCTCATCCACGACGGCAAGACCTGGATAGCGAAACTGGAGGAAGACGAGCGCCAAAAGACTGGCATCAGCACTCTCAAAGTAGGATACAACCGGGTCTTTGGGTATTTCATCGAAGTTTCCGCCGCCCAGAAACACAAGGTGCCCGATTATTATCTGGCCAAGCAGACCCTCGTGAATTCCGAACGCTATGTTTCCCCCCGCCTCAAAGAATACGAGGCCAAAGTCCTGAGCGCGGAAGAAAAGATCAAAAACCTCGAGCATGAGTTGTTCCGCCAGCTCAGAATCCACCTGGCGTCCCATTTGGAGCGCTTGCAGCGTCTGGGTGAAGTGATCGCTCTGATCGACGTCTATGCGTCTCTGGCCTGGCTGGCGTGGCAAAATCGCTACTGCCGTCCGGAATTCTCCTCCGGTCGAGCTCTTCTTATAGAGGAGGGACGCCATCCCGTGATCGAAAAGATCATGGAAGCTGAGGATTTTATTCCCAATTCCACCGCTCTGGATTATCCTGAGACCTCGATCGCCATCATTACGGGCCCCAATATGGCGGGCAAATCCACCTATCTGCGTCAGGTGGGATTGCTGGTTATCATGGCCCAAATCGGTTCCTGGGTGCCCGCCCGGCGTGTGGTGATGCCAATCTTCGACCGCGTGTTTACCCGGGTGGGAGCTTCCGACAACCTGGCACAGGGGCAAAGTACCTTCCTGGTGGAAATGATCGAAACCGCCAACATCCTCAATTGCGCCAGCCGGGATTCACTGATCCTGCTGGACGAGATCGGGCGCGGTACTTCTACTTTTGACGGGCTCAGCCTGGCATGGGCGATCATTGAACACATCAAGAAATTCAAACACGCCCTCACCCTCTTTGCCACTCATTATCACGAACTCACCGAGCTGGAACACCTCTATCCGGACGTGAAAAACTATAACGTGGCGGTGAAAGAATACAACGAGCAAATGATCTTCCTCCGCAAAATCGAACGCGGAGGGGCCGATCAGAGCTACGGAATCCAGGTCGCGCGGCTGGCAGGAGTGCCTGATCGCGTCATCCGCAGGGCCAAAGAAATCCTCCGCAATCTGGAGGAACACGAGATCAGCGCTCGCGGAAGGACCGCCTCAGTCAGAAAAAAACTGGTGCAGAACTCCGCGCAAGTGGAACTCTTTGAAGTCCTGATGGACAAAGTAGAAGAGAAGGAACCACTTCTGGACGAAGTCAGAGATCTGGACCTCGATTCCCTCACGCCAATTCAGGCATGGCAGTTTCTTAAAAGCCTCCAAAGCAGGATATAGAATGGCTCATTTCAGATTCCCAAACACTTCCCGTATCAGATTCGGGCAGCTTACGATTATCATAGCAGCGACATTGCTGACCGCAGCGTGCGCCAGCTCTCAGGGCCCCCTCGCGGGGCGCGTGAACGGATATCCCATCCCCAGAGATAATTACATCTCTGAGTACAGAGGTCTTTTTACCAAATTCTGGATGACCAACGAACGGGCTCCGGGGATAGACGAGAAAAATGAAATTGTACGTCAAACCTGGCGCAACATCACCAAAGACGTCATCCTCCGGCAGCACTTTGAGCGTTACAAGATCGGCAGCAGCGTAGTCGAGGCCATCGATACTCTTAAAGCCAATCCGCCCGCCTATATCGTCAAATCCCCTGTTTTCCAGTCCAACGGAGCTTTCGACCAGGCCCTCTACCAGCAGTCTCTGCTCTATGGTCAGCCAGAGGACCTTTCTCCCCTGGTGCGGCAGTATCGTGATTACTATGTTCCCGTGGCCAAGCTTAAGGAGGCGTTGATAGACGATCAACTGCTCAGCTCCAAACAGCGTCAAATGATTGCCACAGCCATGACCTCAAGCGCCGATTTGGATCTTGTATATATCGATTCCAGCCAGTTGGAAGTGACTGTCCGGGATGAAGATATCAAGCTGTATTACGATACCCACCCCAGCGAATTCAGCCTTGAGCAGCGTTATAGCGTAGCCTACGCTTTGATGCCACTGCCAGCCTCAGAGGAAGATGTCGCTGCTGCCAACGCTCTGGCGGACAGCTTGTTCCAATATCTGAAAGCGGGAGCGGACTCCGATTCTCTGCTGGTGGAGTTCAGGAAGGTCAACGCCCTTATCAGCGTCAAAGACAGCGGATTTCTCAAGATAGATGGGCTCGATCCGGGGCTCTACAACGCTTTCGCTTCCATCAAGATCGGAGAGTATTTGCCTCCCCGCCCCCAGGATGATGGAGTGGCCATTCACCGGTTGGAACAAATCAGCAAGAGCCTGATTGGCTACACGACCCTGTGGATTCCTTATTTGCCTGGCGAAAGCACCATCGCCGCAGATCGCAACCGGGCCGCAGTGAACGCCAGACTGCTGAGGGCCGTGGGTTATGAAACGGCTTCCGACGAGCTGGACCTGGAGTTTGCTCACAAGACAGGCATCACGCCTGGCAGCCTTTGGCTGGATGGAAGATTCGAGACTCCGGACGCCCGGCAGCCTCAGTCTCTGGTAAAGGGTTACGTTCCCGAGCCAGTTTTCTACCCGGTCCTCTCTGCCTGGTTGTTGATCCAGGTTACTGACAGTCAGATGGATAGGCAAAAACCTCTGGATGAAGTCAGGGAAGCTGTCCAATCCAAACTGGTCCTTGATCAAAGACGCCAGTTCGCCATGGCAGACGCGCAAGCCTGGCTTCAGAGCGACGCGCCTTCCACGCTCGATATCTCAAAACTGCCCTCCGCCCAAATCACAACGTTGAAGTCCCAAACTCTGCAAAACCCCCAGGGGCCTATCCTCGATGACGGGATTCTCTTTGACGCAATGATGGCCAGGATTAAAAAGCAAGCTCCCAGAGTCTATCAAAAGGACGGTTACGTCATCATCCCCCTCATCCGCTCCTTGCAATCCGAAAGCTCTCTGAAAGCGGATCCCCAAAAACTGCGAGCCTACTTCAAAAACACGCTTCCGGAGGACTGGTTCAATACCTGGATGGAAGAGCAGATCAAAAAAGCCCGCGTGAGTATCTTTATTGAAACGTAGAGGCTATTTTTCCCGCAGATTACGCAGATTTACGCGCAGAATTAGCGTAGTTTTTATGACGGTTTAGAGGGTTGAGCCACTTGCCTCCTGAACCTTCTTAACCGTTCTTAACATACACTATCTGCAGAACCTGCGGGAAACGTAACTCTAATCCAGAGGCAAGCAAAGCTGGCAATTGGAATCGTCGTTCCCGAGGTCCAGTTTTCCCACTCCCACTCCCAGCAGGCGGATTTTGCGGGTCTCATCCCAGTTTGCCACCAGCAGTTTTTGGGCGTATTCAAAGATAATGCTCTTATCGGCAGTGATTTCCGGCAAGGCACAACTGCGGGTGATGAGATCAAAATTGTCATACTTGATCTTAATCACGATATTCTTGCCCTGGATGCCTTTGAAAGACATGCGGTTCACCAGACGGTCGACGAGGTCCTGCAGCTTGCCGATGAGTTCACTCACATCCGCGACGTCGGTGTAGAAGGTGCTTTCACAACTGATGCTTTTTGGGTCCCAGCTGGTGATAACCTCGCGGCAGTCGATGCCCCTCACCACGTTGTAATAAAAGAGTCCCACCTTGCCAAAGCGTCTCATCAGGTCTTTGAGCTCCCAGTTGAAGAGGTCCGCTCCGTCGTGAATGCCCAGTTTTTCCATTTTCGCCGCTGTGACTCTGCCAATGCCGTGAAACTTGCCGAT
>JAGOIY010000015.1:0-9965 GCA_017995405.1 Candidatus Cloacimonadota bacterium | reverse complement strand
GGAGAGATATGTCAAGATTCCGAAAGCTTTATGATTCCCGCTGGAGTGTGGTATTGGGAGGTTTCCTGGTAGCCCTGATGGGTGGTTTGTCCTATTCCTGGGGTGTTTTTGTGGAAGTGCTGAAGCAGGATTACGGCTGGTCAAAGATGATCTCCACGCTGCCGCTGTCGGTATTCATGGTGGTGTTTGCGATTGTCATGATCCCCGGAGGACGTTTGCAGGAAAAGATTTCTCCCGGGCGTCAAATTCGGATCGGGGCCTTTTTCTTCCTGGCGGCGAACCTGCTGTCATCTTTAGTCGTCAAGTTTCCCCACAAGTGGTGGCTGCTGTTCAGTTACGGTTTGATCGGCGGAATCGGCTGCGGACTCAGCTATTCATGCATCGCCCCAGCCATTAGACGCTGGTTTCCAGACCATCCGGGTCTGGCAGTATCTCTGGGAGTGATGGGTTTTGGGCTGGCGGCATTCTTTTTCGCGCCCCTCAAGGCCAATTTCATGTTGCCCAGCTATGGTTTGCACGGCACCTTTATCATTCTGGCGATTGTAACTTTCACAATCACCTGGCTTGCTTCCTGGCTGATCAGGTTCCCCTCCGAATGGCACCTGCATCTGTTTGGCACCGTCCATCTGTCTGGAGACGATTCCATGATTCTCGCGAACGTCGGGCCCCGCGAGATGATTCGCAAACCTTTGTTCTGGCTCACCTGGAGCGCTTTTTTGATGGTCGTGTATGGCAGTCTGCTCACGATTGGGATCCTGCCTTCCTACGGGCAGACGGTTGTCAGGCTCACAGGGCTTCAGGCGGCAATTCCGCTTTCCCTGTTTTCTTTGGTGAACGGCCTCAGCCGTCCAGTGATCGGATATGTGAGTGATAAACTGGGCACTCTGAAGGTAATGAGTGTAGTGTTTCTGGCTCAAAGCCTTGTATTCTTGTTGTTTCCCAGTCACGTCACGACCTATGGACCTTTGCTGGCTGCGTCGGTGATCCTGGGCTTTGGGATTGCCTCTTCTCTGGCTTTGTTTCCGGTGTTGACCTCTGAGTTTTTTGGCGTGGAGCACATGGGGATAAACTACGGGATATTATTCTCCGCCTATGGATTTGGGGCCATTGCCATCCAGGCGGGCACCTATCTTCACGATCTAACCGGCAGCTACACTCCGGCACTGTTGATGGCGGGGGTGACATCTCTCATAGGAACTCTGATAATGATATATATCCGTAAGACTTATAAAGTGTCCTGATTTACCCGGGAGCGTAATTATGACTGCAACCGATAAAGAACTGCGCTGGATCCGCTATCTGCTGATCCTGATCGCGCTGCCAGTGTTGGCTATGATCCTGAGGACTCTGGCAGGAATATTCATTCCCCTGGTGCTGGCGATTTTCCTCTCCTTCCTGTTTGCTCCGCTGATCGACCTGCTCAAACGTAAACGAGTGCATATAATTGGGGTGATCCTGATTATCCTGCTTATCCTGATTCTGGTGTTCATGCTGCTGTCGTCCCTTTTATTCAGTGCCGGGAACAGCATTGTGACCGGTCTGCCGCGCTACCAGGAAAAGTTTACGGCCCTGATGTCCAATTCCTACGCGTGGATAGAGGATCTGGGGCAGAAGCTGGATGTCGCGTTGGAATTCGTTCCTGCCTTTGATCCCCGCCAGATGTTTTCTCCAGGCAGTTTTTCCGTGACCAGGATGGTGTCGGACACAATGAGCGGTTTCATTAATCTGGTGTGGAATATCTTTCTGACGATGGTGTTTCTGCTGTTTATCGTTGGAGGGGCCACCAGCATGGAATCGCGGCTGAAAAAAGCTCTGGGAGAAGATCAACAGGAGCGCAATCTCGCCACCGTCTCCAGAGTGCAGGCCCAGATCCAGAAATATCTGATCACCAAGACCTTAATCAGTCTCGCGACCGCCATTGTGGGAGCTGTGCTGATGCTGATCTTCGGGGTTGATTTTGTTCTGGTCTGCGCGCTGCTGCTCTTCGCGTTCAACTTCATTCCCAATATCGGTTCCATCATCGCCTCTGGGATTCCAATCATTATCTGTCTGCTGGAGTATGGGTTAGGATTTAGGGTAGTGGGTTTTGCCCTCGGCATCACCGCCACCCAGATGCTGTTTGGCAACATCATCGAGCCTAAGCTACAGGGCGACAGGCTAAATCTCTCTCCGATTATGGTCTTGATATCCTTGATCCTGTGGGGTTGGGTGTGGGGGATACCTGGCATGTTTATCTCCGTACCGCTGACCTCAGCCATCAACATCATACTCAAGGAGATAGACAATAAAAACATCGTTTCGGCCATTATCAGCAGCCGATGATCGAACTCGCTGAATACGATCTGGCGGATGCCCCCCTGATCGCGTCCTGCAAGGTAAAAGCAGCCAGCAGGGCTGATAATCTGGTGGAAGAGCATCATGTGGTCCAGTATCTCCATCCCATAACGGCGGTGGTGATTGGTGCCAGCAACAAAGCGGAATCTTCCGTCATCGCTTCCGCGTGCCTGGATGATGGCGTTCCTGTGATCCAGCGTCCCAGTGGTGGAGAAGCCGTAGTGATCTCTCCCAGGACGCTGCTGTTCAGTCATATTATGCTGGGCTCCCAGCTTCCCCGCTCCAGGGACTATTTCATGCTGAATCTGGAAGTTTTTCAGACGGAACTGGCTAAACTGGGAGTGCGAAACCTCAGGTTTAACGGGATATCGGACCTCTGTATCGGGCAAAAAAAGATTCTGGGTTGTGCCATTTATCGCAGACCCGGGATGGTGTTGTTTCAAGCGGTATTGAACCTGGCAGAGTCTCCCGCCCTGATCGCCAGATACCTGGCCCCGCCTGCCAGGATGCCAGATTATCGTCAGAGCCGGCCCCACGAAGAATTTGTCACTTCTCTTGAGGCGGAGGCTTATCAGATTAAAGCGGAAGACTTGGACCTTCCTGCCGCGATGAAGCTCGTAGTGAAAGCTGATCTGTTTGCTTATTGACGATTGCGGGTTTTGGCCCCTCGGTGGGAGGCTTTCTGGAGTCCGTTGCTGAGGATAATAATGATCAGGCCGATAATTGTGGCCGGAGCGATACTCTCCTTGAGGATGAGAGTGATAAACCCCAGAGACAGAAACGGGGTCACAAAGATCAGATTGGAAACTGCAGCGGTGCTGCTGGCCTTTTCCAGGGCTTTGTACCACAATAAAAAGGTGAGCCCCATCTCAAACAATCCCACATAGAGTCCACCCGCCAGACCTTTTGCCACCGATGCTCCCTCCACAAACCAGGCCCCGGCTCCCCAGACTCTCGCCAGCAAACTCCCCAAGAGGATAAATGCAGTGCCGGAGATAAAATTGTACATCAGTTTCAGCTCCGCGGGACGGGAATCCACCATATTCAATATCCAATATGAGGCCCAGACCAGTGAAGTGCTGATGGCAATCGCCACTCCCAGAGGGTCTTCCAGTCTGAGGCCGCTCAGATCGCCCCGGGTGGAGATCACGACCACGCCTCCGAAGCTGAGCAGCAAGGCTATGAGGTCCAGCGCTCTCAGCCGCTCCTTCATTACTGCCAGCGTCATCAAAGGCAACACGATTGCCCAGGTGTAGTTGAGCACCTGGGCCTGTTGAGCGGGCAGACGGTGGTAGGCATTGAAGAGCATGAGATAATAGACAAAGGGGTTGAGGATACCTGCCAGCAGGGAGCGCTTCAGATGGGGCAAAAAGCCTTTGAAAGCGTTAGGCTTGTGGATTATGAATCCATAGACCGCCAGAAACACAGAGGCGAACAGGGATGAGAAAAACAACAATCCCAACGGGGTCAGATGGCGCAGACTGAGCTTGAACGCGGTGGATACTGTGGACCACAGCAACACCGCCAATCCCGCGTAGAGATAGGCCGAACCGGAGAGTCTGGAGCGCGTATTCATCAAAAAAGAAAAGCCTGTCATGACCGGCACGACAGGCTTCAATAGAAGGACTGGTTTATTTCATCTTCTTGAAGATGTCGTTGTATTTCTTCTCAAGAGTTTTGTTTTTCAGCTCTTTGGCGGCGGTGATGATCAAGAGCACGGCGTCTTTGCTGCTGCTGTTGAACTCATACCACTTCTCGGCGTAGGTGATCATATCCTGATAACGTTTCATTTCGAAAAGCAGGTTTGTGATCTCGCGCAGTTCCTCTTCACCCTCTTTAATGAACAGAGCTTTTTGCAGATACTCAAGGGTCAGCTCCTTATTGTTGAGCTGATAGGCAATGGTTTTTGCGTCATTAAGGGCATCCAGATTATCGGGCTCGATGCTGAGGGCCATCTGAATGTTATCCAGGGCTGGTTGATACTGCTTGAGATTATAATAGGAAGAGGCGATCAAGAGCAGCGTGTTCACGTTAGCGGGTTCAATTGCCTTCACTTGCTCATAATAGGTAACAGCCTTCGCGTAGTCTTGCTTCTTGCTGTAATAGTGGCCGCCCACCGTTTTAAGAATGATAGGATCGTTGGGTTTCAGCTCAAGCAGTTTGAGAAGGGTGCTTTCCGCTTTTTCAGGCTCAGTTTCATCATCTTTATAGATATCGTAAAGCATCCTGAGGGGTTCATCGCGTTTGGGGTCGAGTTCAATCACTTGCTCGAAGATTTTGATCGCGTCTTTGGTGTTGCCGGCTTCCTTCTGATCTTCTCCGATTTTGAAGATACGCGTCCAGGCGCTGGTGCGCAGGTCTTTCAATTCTTTAATCTCTTTGGTGTCGGCTTCGGTCTGGGGAGTAAAACTCTCATAGACTTTGATGGACTTGCTGATCAGGTCGTAAGCCTTGGTATAATTCTCCAGGGCGCTGTCAGGTACTTCTGAGGCTTTTTTGTAATAAATGCGGCCTGTCTTGCTGAGCGCGACGGCATGATCAGGACGGTCGGCGAGCACTATCTCGTAATTCTTGAGAGCCACATCCACGTTTCCATTGGCCAGCTCCATATTGGCAGTGCGGAGGGCGACATTGGCCGTGGGATTCAGCTTTTGACGGCTCGTGGCGCAGGCACTGAGCAGCAACATGGCAGCTAAAGCTATGATAATCAGGTGTTTCATGTATAGTCTCCTGTTTGTGATTTTACTTTGAAAGGCAGTATTATCGCTTTGCCTTTTAAGTCAAGCATTTTTCCTGACCTGACCGATATCCGCATTATAACCGCAATCATAACTCTCTGCCCGTCAATCTACTGAGCCGCATGGATCAAATCTTGGCGCAAAAACACTTGACTACAAATCCCCCGTTGTAAGAGTGACACAAAATTTACCTTTAAACCGAGCCAGTGAGCCGGAAAGGAGAAAGTATGTCTGATACGCCTAATTTCCTGGGCCGTAACGTCTTTGACCTCGATGACTACTCCGCTGAGGAGATCCTCTACATTCTCGAGGCCGCCAAGGGCATGAAAGAAATCAACCTGCGTGAGTACAAGAAAATCCCCACTCTGCGCGGAAAAACCGTCTGCACTCTCTTCGTGGAAAACAGCACCCGCACCCGCATGAGCTTTGAACTGGCCGCCAACCGTCTCAGCGCGGACGTCGTGAGCTTCCAGGCCAGCGTTTCGGCACTGCAGAAAGGGGAAAGCCTGCAAGACACCGTTTACACTCTGGACGCCATGGGCATCGATCTTTACTGCATCCGGCACAGCAGCCCGGGCAGTCCGCAACTCGTGCATAAATACTCCGGAAAGCCGGTTATCAACGGTGGAGACGGACGGCACGCCCATCCCACCCAGGCACTGCTGGATATTTTCAGCGTGTGGGAAAAGCTGGGCTCGCTGGATGGCCTCAAAATCACCATCGTGGGAGACATCCTCAACAGCCGGGTGGTGCGCTCCAACCTTATAGGAATGAAGAAGTTGGGAGCTCAAGTGACGGTCTGCGGACCCCGCACTCTCATGCCAGGCGGCATGGAAGACGTCTATGGCTGCAAAGTGGAATATAACCTCCGTGAAGCCCTGCGGGACGCGGACGTCGTGATGGGACTGCGCATGCAGATGGAGCGCATGACAGACGGCTTGTTCCCCTCCCTGGAGGAGTACAGCAAACACTATGTGCTCTCCAAAGACACAATCAAATACGCCAAAAAGGACGCTCTCATCATGCATCCCGGCCCCATGAACCGCGGAGTGGAAATCCTGCCAGAGATCGCGGACGGCAAACAGAGCATCATCGTGGAACAGGTGGCAAACGGAGTGGCCGTGCGGATGGCGCTCATGTTCCTGATCCTGGGTGGAAAGGCTTGAGGAGGTTATCATGAAAAAGCTTATCAAAAACGGCATGGTTTACAGCGGAGGCCACATCCGCAAGCTCGACATCCTCATCGAGGACGCTCACATAAAAACCGTCGCTCCCAACCTCACGGAAGCGGCCGATGAAGTTATCGACGCGGCCGGAAAGCACATCTTTCCTGGCTTTGTGGATATTCACGCCCATCTCAGAGATCCCGGCCAGACCTACAAGGAAGACATCGTTTCCGGCACCCACGCCGCCGCTCATGGAGGCATCACAAGCCTCTGCGCCATGCCAAACACCGAGCCGGTGGTGGACAACATCGCCGCCGTGGATTATGTGCAAAGGCGCGCCAAAGACCTCGGATACGCCAAAGTCTATGTGATCGGCGCCATGACCAAGCAGAGCGAAGGCCTCGAAATCAGCGAAATGGCCACCATGAAGTCCGGCGGCATCGTAGCCGTCTCCGATGACGGCAAATGCGTGCAAAACGCCAAGCTGATGCTGAACTGCATGCGCTACGCCAAAAACTTTGCGCTGCCCGTGATCGTGCATTCGGAAGATTACACGCTGGGCGGCAAGGGACAGATTCATGCCGGTAAAGTAGCCACCCGCCTTGGTTTGACAGGTATTCCCGGGCTGGCCGAAGAGGTCATAATCGCCCGGGACATCATGCTGGCGGAAAGCGTGGGCTGCAGGCTCCACATTGCCCATATCAGCACCGCCCGCTCCATCGAGATGGTTAGGGACGCCAAAAACCGCGGCCTGAACATCACCTGCGAGGTCACGCCCCACCATCTCATCCTCACCGATGAAGCCTGCCTCACTTTCGACACCAACACCAAAATGAAGCCGCCCCTACGGTCTGAAAAGGACCGCCTGGCCTGCATCGAAGCCCTCATAGACGGGACCATAGACTGCATCGCCACCGATCACGCTCCCCATGCCGATTTCGAGAAAGTGCGCGAGTTTGACCAGGCCCCCTTTGGCATCATCGGTTTCGAAACCGCCTTCCCAGCCTTGTATCACCATCTCGTCAAACCCGGGATCGTGATGCTGGAGCGCGTCGTGGAGGCCTATTCCACAGTTCCTGCCAGGCTGCTGGGACTGCCGGACAATGAGCTCAAAGCTGGCAACGCCGCGGATATCGTGATCGTCGATCTGCAGGCGCAAAGCGATATCAGCGAAGAATTTATCCTCTCCAAGAGCAAGAATAGCCCCTGGCTGGGACACAGCCTTTCCGGAAAGATAATCTCCACCTTTATGGATGGCCAGATCAGCTGGCAGGAAAGCGAGTGACCTGGCGTAAGACTTTGAAAATAAGTGAAATAGATCACCTCACTGGCCCCTATGTGATCATCTCGGTTCAGGATCCCGGGCTGGCTTCCAACAGCTGGCCTGGGATGTTTTTTGAGCTGAGAGCGCCCCAACAGCAGGACAGGCTGTTCAAGCCCCTCAGCATCTATGATGTTGCCGGAGATAGACTTAGCTTCTTCATCAAGGTCCTCGGAGCGGGCACCAAAGCTCTGGCAGATATGAAAGACGGCGATGAACTGGAGCTTATCGGTCCCCTGGGAAACACCTTTCCACTCCTTGAGAATAGAAAGGCCCTGCTCGTGAGTGGGGGAGTGGGCTATCCACCTCTGGCATGGCTGAAAAAGTCCTTACCGGCTTCCACAACCACGATTCACCTACACGGCGGAGCTGGGAAAGACGACGTCTTCCCATGCGAATATCCCTGCACGGATAACGGCTCGGTGGGGCACAAGGGCTTCGTGACAGATCTAGTTCCAGAGCTGATTAAAAGGGAATCAATCGATCTCGTCTATAGCTGTGGACCGCTTCCGATGCTGAAAAAGCTGGCATCGATGTGTGGAAACATCGAGCATTACGCCTCCATGGAAGCCTATATGGCCTGCGGCGTGGGCGTCTGTTACGGTTGCGCCATTCCTGTGGGTGATGCTTTTCAGAGGGTCTGCAAGGAAGGGCCGGTCTTCGATGCCCGACAGATCAAGTGGGAGGAGCTGTGAACCTGATAAAGGCGCATCTGGGCAGGCTGGAGCTTGAGAGTCCCGTCACCGTGGCCTCCGGCACCTTTGGCAGCGAATACTTTGAGCTGCGCTCAGATAGCGACACCGCTCTGCTGCCTCAATCCGCGTTGGGAGCATATGTCAGCAAGACGATCACGCCTCAGCCCAAAGCCGGAAATCCTCATCCCAGGCTCTGGGAGACGGAATGCGGGCTCCTGAACTCCATCGGGCTGCAAAACCCAGGTCTGCAAGGCTTTCTGAATGAAGAACTCCCGCGTCTGCGTGAGCTTTTGGAGATTCCCCTGATCGTGAGCTTCTCCGCCTCTTCCATAGACGAGTTTTGCCAGATGCTGGAGGCCCTGGAAACTTCGGACGGCATCGACGGCTATGAAGTGAACGTCTCCTGCCCCAATGTGGCCAGGGAAGGCATCGCTTTTGGCGCCGATCCCGATGTGGTATATGAACTTACATCCAGGCTTGCCAGGATCACGCACAGAGAGCTGATGATCAAGCTGAGCCCCAACGTCTCCGATATCGCTCTCATCGCTCAGGCTGCCGAAGGGGGTGGTGCTACCTCCCTGGCTCTCATCAACACCCTGTGGGGCATGGCGATAGACTGGCGCACGGGAGCCTCCAGATTGCCCCGCAAACTCTGTGGCTACAGCGGTAAGGGCATCAAACCCGTTGCCCTGGCGCTCACCTACAAAGCCGCTCAAGCCGTGAAGATCCCCATCCTCGCCATGGGAGGCATCTCCTGCTGGCAGGACGCTCTGGAGTTTATCTATGCGGGAGCTTCCGCGATTGCCGTGGGAACCGCCAATTTCAGCGATCCCGGTGCTCCTGCACAGATCACGCACGGGCTCAGGGATTTCTGCGCCGTGAGAGGCATCTGCCTTTCGGAAATCGTGGGAAGCGTCCGCTGAATCCTTCCTGAGCCGTATCTCTCTGGCGCCGGTATAGCACCTCCAACCCATCCCGAACTCAATGGGGGGTGAGTTCGACGAGATCGAGGCAGGCATAAGACGCCGGGCTCGGTAAGAATTTGGGCTTGACATCCTTAGCACCTCGCTTAAATTGTCTTCAGAAATCGGGTCTGAAAACAATCACTTTGCTTCAGCCCGTCATAGGTTGTTCTTTTGCAAGTATATAGGGGGTGACATGGTTTCGACAGGGAACCAGGGTGCGAGAGATGCATGCCGGAGACGCTATCCACTCCGTTATAAAGTAGCACGCAAATTAACTGCAAACAACAACTACGCCTTAGCAGCTTAAGCTCGCTAACGTCCGTCCACTTCGGGCCGCCGGAGGTGAAACGGGCGTCGTAACAGTGCGGACGCCGCGAAGCCCAGCGCTCATAAGCTTCGCCTAAGACTATGAGCTGGGGCCAGATGGGTCTGATCGTCTCCGCCATCTGATCCGAGATTAAAGACGACTAAGCATGTAGATTCACTCGTAAACGGTTTTTTGGACGCGGGTTCGATCCCCGCCACCTCCACCAGTTTTCCGGCCATCCGAAAGGGTGGCCTTTTGTGTATGGCGCGAGATCATCAATTCCATGGCCTCTCTACCGCTACCTTGATTGATTAATATGATCAATATGATCAATTCCCCGGCCTATACACCCCCACCCAATTGATTAATATGATTAATATGATTAATTCCCTGGCCAGTACACCCCCAGACCCGGATTCATCGACAACATCAATACCAT
>JAGOIY010000014.1 GCA_017995405.1 Candidatus Cloacimonadota bacterium | reverse complement strand
GATGCTGTCACGCTGCCGGTCTGGGAGCTCAGGATCTATCATTATCGGGTCTCGGCTGTGAGCGGCAGAGTGGAATCCGAGCCCAGCGAGATTCTCAGTGTGGCTCTGGACCGGATCGCGAGCGTGGGTAACAGCCTGCTTGGCATACCTTTGGGTGCTGGCGTATGGGTCTCAGAGTGGGTGCAGGGACAGAGTTTTATGATCGACTCGGTAAGCTATTGGAATGCGAATATCCAGCAGTGGGTGACAGCGTTTGACCTGGGAGGATTCTGGGATGGAGATTTTCAGCTGTCGGAGGGCATGGTGATCCTCCTGAACTCCTACGCGGCACCCCATTACACGCTCTTCACAAGCACCAGCAGCCTGGGAGGGGATTATTCCATCAGCATAGCCCAGGGCTATAATCTCATCCTTGTGCCACCAGGTCTGGATCCTGATCTCGACAGCGTTCAGGAAATGGCTGGGGATATCGGACCGGGGGTGGAGTCCATTTCTCTTTGGGATGCAGAACACACGCTGTGGAAGCAGTATTGCCCTCAATATCCTTCCTATGACTGGGGAGCATTGCAGCCCTGGCAACGGCTATTCATCTATAGCACGGTAGCCTATCCCAACTGGTATGCCCCAAGAGGAGGCGTGAAATGAATAAGGCATTGCTCCTATTGGTTTTCCTGTTTATAGTGGTCGGCATATCCTCGCAATCTCTGCCTCACATGATCGTGGGAAAGGCATGGAACCAAGCTGGCGTGCCTCACAGCACTATAAGGATCAGACTAAGCGTTCAGGGCGTTAGTTATTATTACAACTGGCCGGGTCAAACTGATAACCTTCCGGGCAGCATCACAACGTCTCCCGCTTTTGCTATCCAGACCTCAGCAATTTCCGGTTTCCAGGCTCCAGGAGCAACGGCAACACTGACGCTTAAGGGTGACAACGATGCAGAATCAAGCATGGAAGTGATCCGTTCTGCCACATCTGTAACTAATGTGGGGGATCTTGTCTTCACCATGGACGATACCGCAAACCGGGCTGCTCTTACCGCTATCTACAACGCCTGCGGAGGCGCGAACTGGACAAACAACACAAACTGGCTGTCTCCTTTGCCGCTGTCAGAATGGTATGGAGTGCAGACCTATTCAGGGCAGGTCACAATCCTTGATCTTTCCAATAATAACCTCATTGGAGATTTGCCGCCGGCAGTGAACACCCTGACGTCCATGCACGTACTGAATCTGAGTCACAACAGCCTTTTCACGCTTTGCATCATCAGCGGTTTGTTGCCAGACTGTGCGATCAATGTCAGCTTCAATCAGTTGCATTTTTACTCTTTCGATATCAATGTCTTTGCACCGGGGATCTGGACACGCTTTCCGCAAAATCCGTGTTATTACCCCCAGACCATCAATGCGACCCAGGGTGCCGCAGTAGAAATGCACAGCGGGATTTCAGGCAACAACCTGACTTACAACTGGACAAAAGACGGAGCTTTTCTGACAACCACCGCTTCAGGAGATCTCATCCTGAACGATGTCCAGCCAGGTCAGGCAGGCATCTACGGTTGCTCTGTCTACAGTAATGACTGGGCGGCTTTTATCGAAAGACATCCGATTACTCTGACAGTGATGAGCGTAAATCATCCCCCTGTGATCGATATGCCGGCGGTGCTGCATATCAACCAGAACGAGAGCCTCAGCTTCGACATCTACCAATATGCTTCCGATCCGGATGGCGATACCCTCATCCCCTCAGTAACTGGAAATCAGTTTATCTCAGCCGTAGTCAGCTCTAATATTGTAACCTTGTATCCCTCAGAGAATTGGACTGGAACGGAAACTATCACCATCATGGTGGTGGATGATGTGGTGGGCGTGCAATGGTGGGCTGAAGACACAGTAAGCATTGTGGTCTCGAACCCGCTGGAGATAGACTTTGACACAGACAGCAGCCTAAACAACAACATCGTGATGGATTCTCCTGCTACGGTGCCGGTCTTCACTGCCACTTGTGATGCTCCCTACAGCCTCGTTTCATGGGCGTGGGATTTTGATAATGACGGGATCACGGATTCCACTTTGCCCAATCCCCAGCCTCAATATACAAGCACTGGCCTCAAAGACGTAAGGCTCACAGCCAGCGACGGCATCCACGTGAGCAGCCTGCTAAAACCAAGCTTCATAACTGTCTTGCCGGGTGAATACATCCCTCCCGCGGTGGTGGATGAAGACCTGATCTTCTATTCCAACAATGTCTATAACCTGGGCGGTGAACTTCAGATCGACCCGGGAGTGAACCTGACCGTGCAGCCCAATGCTGAGGTTAACATGCTCACCCAACAGCAGTTGGTGATCAACGGCAATATCCAGGCCAACGGGGCAAGTTTTCAAGCCAGCCGGGTGGAAGAATGGGGCGGGATCGTTTTGAACCCAGGAGCATCCAACAGCTCTCTGACCAATCTCCAGATCTCAGGCGCTTCCACTCCTTTGGTGCTAAACGATTGCAGCCCTTTTATCAACAACTTGGTTCTGGAGGCTGAGCCCGGCACCAGAAATCCCGGTCCGGCCATCAGGATCAACGGCAGTTCCGCTCCGCTGATCCAATCACTTCAGACCCACGGTTTTGCGACTGCGATCAAGGCCCATAGAGATGGTGCGGGAGCGGTAACATTGAATATCGACAGTGTTCTGCTGAATAGGGGAGATGAGGTTCCCTCGAGCACAGACATCGGAATAGAAATCCAGGGTGACTACTGGTTTGAAGCTCAAGACATCAGGATCCAAGGCTATCCACGCGGAATCGGTATCCAGGGCACCCAGCCCACGCTTGGCAGGGCCAGGCTCACAGGCAGCAGAGTGGTGCAAAACGAATCCAACCGTGATCCCGGCACCGCCATAAGCATTGCGGGAGTGGGATTTATTCAGATCATGGCCGATACCCTGATAGGCTTCGACAACGCCATCGTAGTTAGTAACGGAGGGACCGCTTCCAGTTGCGAAGTCAGCTCGTGTGTTATCTCCAAGCAGGCATACAGCGCCAATTCGGTGGGGATCAGTGTGAGCGGCTTTCAGAGCCTGAGGGCGGACTCTCTGCTGGTTTCTAACTACGGGACCGCCATCAGTACTGACGGAGGTTCAAGTCGCAGCATCGGGTTCAACCAGCTACTCAATTGCGGGACAGGGATTTTAACCGGCAGCCCTGCCAGTTATGTTCAGGTCAGGAACAACATCATCAGGAGAGATCAAGCTTATCCAGGAACGCAGGACCAGCCTGCCCTCAACCTGACAGCCGCCAACGCTGAGATCACTGGCAACACCGTCTTTGCCCATCCGACCTCACTGAGGCTGAACGGTGGAACAGCCGCCACTCTGGTCAATAACATATTCTGGCCCCAGCAGGAAGGTCCCGATCCCATCCAGATTATGGGAACATCCACCCTGAGCGCTACTTTCAACGATATTCGTCAGACCGCGGGAGTGTATCCAGGAACAGGGAATCAGAACCGTGATCCCAGGTTTGTGGATCCCGGCAACGGTAACCTCAATCTGGGCATCAGAAGCCGCTGCATCGATGCCGGAGATCCTCTCTGGCCTCCCGATCCCGATGGCTCCAGAGCGGACCTGGGAGCGCTGTATTTCGACCAGACCAACATGAGCTATGAGACTGATTTCTATTGCGATATCCAGGCCGGTCCGCATCCTCTGGCTGTGCAGTTCTACGACGATTCCGCTTTCAGTGTCAGCTCCTGGAATTGGGATTTCAACGGTGACGGCACCATAGACAGCACTCTTCGTGATCCCCTCTGGACTTTCGAACAACCTGGCAGCTTCAGCGTGAGCCTCAGCTCATCTGATGGAACCAACACTGCAACTGTCACTTACGATGATCTGATCAGCGTCTGGAACACGGCCCCGGAAGTGCTGCAGCCCATTGACGTGCAAAACTGGCCGGAGGATTTCGGTCTCTGGGTTTGCCAGCTGAACGCTTTCTTTCATGACGCCGATGGAGATTCTCTTTCCTACTCAGTGGCTCTGAGCGAACCCCTTGTGAGCTGGGAAATTACCGGTTCCGACCTCAGAATCCACAGCATCCAGGACCTCTTTGGGGCCTTGACTGTTACCGTGACTGCCGACGATGGCTACTCGGAGGCAAGAGCCAAAAATGGCTTGAGGGTCGAGTGTAGCTTGAGCTTCAATGTGACTATCGATCCAGTGAACGACCCGCCCGAGCTCATATCAGCCTTTCCGGAGCAGTCGTTACTCTACATTACCGAAGGAGATGAGATCAACTTCAACCTCGAAGTGGTGGATGTGGATTCCCCGGTGACTTATAACTGGCTGCTGGACAACGTGGACCAGAATAACAACGGCCCAGAGTGGAACCATGTGTTTGACGAGCAGGGTTACCACTCTGTATCTGTAACTATATCAGATGGAGTAAATTCCTTCTTGTGGGGATGGGGGCTGCAGGTGCAAAGCTCCCCATCGGACGATCCTCTGGTGCCGGCTTTCACGGCCCTGTTGCCAAATACCCCCAATCCCTTTAGGGAAGGCACTTCAATCCATTATGCCATCAATCGGCAAGGTCAGTTTGAGATGGCTATTTACAACAGCCGGGGCCAATTGGTGAAACGCTTTCAGAATTGCCCTGGGGAGGCCGGTTGGCATCATCAATACTGGAATGGCTGTGACAGCCACGGCAGGAAAGTCAGCGCTGGAGTTTACCTTGTCAGAATGACCCACGAGGGTAAAAGCTACACCCGCAAAGTGCTATTGGTCAGATAGGCATAACTTATAGAAGGATATATCGATAGCCATTCTGGATTTATGCCTGGAAAGGTGCTGGAAAGCCGCTTGTGTGATGATTAATAGATGAGCAGGAGAATTATCTCTTGACATCCAGATAACGGCTGTTAGACTAGCTCCACACTGAAGCATACCGCTTCAGGGATTAGATAGTGATCTGTTCCATAAGGAGGAAAGATGACAAAGTCGAGTCTCTTTTCGAGCGTGAGGGCTATCCTCACGGTTCTTGTAGTAATATTGCTTGTAAGTGCTTGTGACGACGACAATCCCACCAATCCCACCGTCAACACGGGAGTGGTGTCCGGAACAGTCTTTAAGGCTGCCAGAACGGTTTTACCTGGTGTCACGGTCAGTATCGGAACTCAGACCACCGAGACCGATGCGGACGGCAAGTTCTTTATCTATGGCGTCAATGCCGGAACGTCGGTAATTGTGGATTTCGAGAAGGAAGGCTATATTGCCAACCAGAAAGTGATTACGGTCAATAAAGATAAAACCACCTACATCGACAGCACTCTCAGGATTCCATTGGCCACCACTTTTGCCTCAACGGTAGGCACTATGCTCGTGGATGGATATACTGAGATTACAATCCCTGAAAATGCTTTTATGGTGGGCTCGACTCCTTTCACTGGAAACGTGAGAGCCGAGTATCGATATTATGACCCCACCAACGCGGACAACCTAAACGCCTTTCCAGGTTCATTTTCTGGAGTGCAGACAGACGGCACCGAGACGATGTTTGAAAGCTATGGCTACATCTCCGCCAGCTTCACAGATGCTCAGGACCCCGACAGGCAGTTGCAACTGGCAGCCGGAAAAACCGCCTCGATTCTGTCCTACATTCCCACCAGCCTTTTGGCCAACGCGCCTGCCACCATCCCGATGTGGTATTACAACGAAAGCACGGGTAAATGGATGGAAGACGGTGTGGCCACCAAGGTAGGGAATTATTACCAGGGGGAAGTGACTCACTTTAGCTACTGGAACTTTGATCACCCCATCGTGGTGGACGATCAATCCACTCTCACCGGCAGAGTAGTCTCCGCAGAGAGCAAAGCCCCTATTCTCGGAGCTCAGGTAGTAGCCACAGGGGTCGACTATGCCGGATATACAAGAGTCTATAGCGATGCCAACGGTCTCTTTAGCATCACCGTCAAGGCTTCTGCCCAGGTCACGATCAAAGCATATTCAGGCATCAACTCCTCACCAGTTTCACCTGTCATCAACACCCCTGTCAGCGGTGGAACACAGGACGTGGGTGATATCAGCATACCTGATCTCAGCTTCACGTTAACCGGCAAGCTGGTTGACACATCCAACCAGCCTATTTCAGCTGGTTACGGACAAATGACTCAGGTTAATCCCCCTGATGGTGTAAACCCATTCAATGCATGGATTGGACTTGATGCCAATGGCAATTTCTCAATTCAGGAAGCCTACAGCGGCAGCTTGACCAGCTTTCCGGTGCAGTTCAGCATCAACCAGCGCGGGAACCTGTATTCTAGCAGTATCACTTTCACAGTTCCTCAACCTGGTCAGGTTTACAACTTCGGTACCATCGTCATGAGAGAGGGTGGTAAACTGAATGGCCGGGCCAAGGATCACCTGGGCAACTGGATCGCAGACTCCTGGGTATCTTTTATGCAGGAAGGTGCCACTGGCGAGGGTAACCATGTTTCGGGAAGTACGGACGCCAACGGTTACTTCACACTTACAGGTCCACCCAGCACAAATCTCACCAATATGAGAGGCAGTGTCTATGTGAACCAGACCAACCTCGTTTCCCCTTTGATGAGCCTCAATTTCCCTGCATCGGGACAGGAGGGAAATATCGGCACGGTCATTTTCTCTCCCCAGAGCAAACGCTGAGTTTCAGCTAAGGAATAAAACAAGCCCGTCACTTCTGACGGGCTTGTTTGTTACAAGGTGAAAGTGGCGTAGATCAGATATACTTGTTGATCTTGCCTTCCACCAATTCTTTGATCTGGTGCATACGCTCTTCGGAGATGGCCTCATAGCGGGTCACCAGTACGGGTGTCGTGTTGGAGGCACGCACGAGGCCCCAACCGTCCGCGAATGTGATGCGGGCGCCATCGATATCGGTGACGTCATATCCTTCCCGCTTGAATTCATCGCAGACCGCTGCCACCACCTCAAACTTGCGGTCATCGGCGCATTTGACGTGGATTTCAGGCGTGTTGTACATCTTGGGCTGGTCGGCAAGATAAGAGGAGACGGGCGCGCTGGTTTTTGATACGATCTCGATAAAGCGACAGCTCACATAGATGGCGTCGTCAAAACCCAGATAGCGGTCCGCTAAAAACACATGACCGCTCATTTCACCGGCAAATTCCACCCCGATCTCTTTCATTTTCATCTTGATGTTGGCGTGGCCGGTCTTGTACATCATCGGCACCCCGCCTCGGGCACGGATATCGTCGTAGAGGTTTTTAGAGCATTTGACATCGGCGATGATGGTTTTACCGGGGTTGTCAATCAGATAATCGCGGGCCAGGATATTGAGGATCTGATCGCCAAACAGCATTTTGCCCTTTTCATCCACCACCCCGATGCGATCGGCGTCGCCGTCGAGGCCGAGGCCAAGCTCATATTCCGCCGCTACGACAGCCCGGCTGAGGTCCACCATATACTTCTCGATGGTAGGATCGGGATGGTGATTTGGGAAGGTGCCGTCCGGCTCGCAATACATCTCGATCACTTCACAGCCCAGGCGCCGTAAAATCTCCGGCAGATAGGGACCGCCCATACCGTTGCCGCCATCCACGATCACTTTGACGGGGCGTTCAAGCTTGATATTGGCGGTAATATAGTCTATATAGTCGGCGTTGAGGCTATCGTCCTGCACCAGATTGCCCGCCCCGGTCTGGAATTTGCCGCTCTGGATAATACCCAGCACTTTCTGCAGTTCTTCGGCATAGACGGAACCCAAGCCCAGATTGAGCTTGCAGCCATTGTATTGGGAAGGATTGTGACTGGCGGTCACCATAGCGCCGCCATCCATCTTCAGCTTCCAAATCGAGTAATAGAGCACGGGAGTGGCCACCATGCCGATATCCGTGACATCGCAACCGGTTTCCAGCAGACCGCGGATTAGCTCTTTCATCAATCCGGGTGAGCTGGGACGCGCGTCCCCGCCTACCACAATGGTCTTCAAGCCCTTGTCTCTCATATAGGTGCCAAAGCCTCTACCGATCAGGTAATAGGTCTCGGTGTTGATCTCTTCATCCACAATGCCGCGGATGTCGTACTGCCTAAAAACTTGTGGGTTTACCATGGTATCCTCTTTTATTTATTATGGCGCCGCAAACGTCCCCGTTTGCGAAGGGGGTGATTGTGTATCGATGTACTTGATCTCAGAAAGATCCCCTATCTCAGGCTGAGTATCCTTTCCAGCAGAGGCCGGATCGCCAGGATGGCGAGGGCGCGATGGGAGAGAGTGTTCTTGTCGGAGTCGCTCATTTCGGCATAAGTCAGACCGGTTCCGTTCACTTCAAAAACGGCGTCGTAGCCAAAACCTCGCTGGCCGCGTTCCTGGGTGGTGATAATCCCTTGCACCCGTCCTTCTTCACAGCCGATGATCCCATCAGGAGCTGCCAGGGCAACCACGGTCCTGAAACTGGCAGCGCGGTCTGAGACGCCTGACATCTGCCGCAGTGCTTTGAGACGATTGTCCCGATACGTGCATCCCTCTCCAGCCCAGCGGGCCGCGAACACTCCAGGCTCGCCACCCAGGGCGTCGATGAAGAGGCCTGTGTCGTCTGCCAGGCAGAGCAGGTCGGCTGCCCGGGCGGTTTCGAGCGCTTTTTTAGCGGCGTTGCCTTCAATGGTGGCCCGGTCTTCTTCCACGGCGCTGAGCTGAGGAAAATCCTCCATCTTGAACAGATGGAAGGGCAGATCGCTGAGCAGAGCGCTGATCTCTCTGAATTTGTCTGGGTTGTTAGTGGCAATCAATAGGGAGCGCATCTACGATATCTTACCCAGCCATTTTTTGATCTTGCTCAGGACGTTTTTGTCCAGGAATCCTTCCGCGACACCAGTGATTTTCTGGATCTGCTGCAGCACTTCGCCTTCACCGCTCCAGTTGTCTGCCAGCACCTTGGGGTCGGTATCGTTGAGCACCATATTGAGGCCCATCACCACCAGCACCAGATCGTCCACGTGTCCGATGATGGGGATGAAATCCGGAATAATGTCAAAGGGTAGCATCATATAGGCCACGATGCCGCCCACCATCAATTTGCGTTTCCCTGGCACCCGTTTATCCAGCATCAGCCTGGTGAGCATGATAAAAAAGTCTGGCAGCAGAAAGAGATACTCACTCAGTTTGCCACCCATTTTACCGGTCTTCTGGCCGGTCCAGTCTTTGGCCTTGCGGCGCAAATCCTCATAAAACTTAAGCTTATCGGGGTCCATGTCGACCACCCGGTCGTCGATCTTTTCCTTTTCTTCTTCAGGAATCTCGCGTCCTTCCAATATGTCTTCGTTCATAAGCACCTCTGAAATCCATTATAACGAAGGTGAGTTTCGCGGTCAATGTTTTTTTTCGGCTTGACAGATTAAGCGAGCTTGTGACAATGGAAGCATGCGGAAAGAGGAATTGATCAAGTACTGGCTGGACTCGGCAGAAATGGACTTTCAATCGATGAAACGTCTGTTCGATACCGGGGAATTTGCCTGGAGCTTGTTTTTGGGGCAGTTAGTCCTGGAAAAAGCGATGAAAGCTGTTTATTCTCAAAAGGTTGGGAATAATGCTCCCAGGCTGCATGACCTAAACCGTCTGGCCCTCCTTGCCGGTTTGGATGTCAGCGCTGAAGATCAAGCCCATCTTGATACAATCAGCCTTTTCAACATAAACGCCCGCTATCCGGACGTCAAGCTTGCCTTCTACAAAAAGTGCACCCAGGATTATGCAAAAAAGTATCTTGATTTAATCGAGAGGTTTTACCAATGGCTGGTATCCCAGATAGAACAGAACTTATAGAAATCATCAACCGGTATGTGGAGCTGGTTAGCCAGCGTATCCGCGTGGAGTCCGTGTACCTGTTTGGCTCTTATGTGGACGGCAAACCAGATGATTACAGCGATATCGACCTACTGATCGTATCTCCCGACTTTGGAGAGGACCTCTTCGAAGAACAAGTAAGGTTGATGATCGCTCGCAGACAGGTTGACCTTAGAATAGAACCCCATCCCGTTCCCAGTGGTGAGCTTGACAGCAACATCCTCTTTGCTATGGCGGGAGATCAAATGCTCAGGGTTGTATAAGTATTTATTAACAACATAATAGAAGCGCCGGATTCACTCCGGCGCTTCCAGTTTATATGGACCAAGTTGTTGGTTAACGGATGGCTGCCATAGCCGCGGCCAGACGAGCGATCGGAACGCGGAAGGGTGAACAACTCACGTAGTTCATGCCCACGCGGTGGCAGAATTCCACGGAACTGGGCTCTCCGCCATGTTCTCCGCAGATTCCCACTTTCAGTTCAGGGCGGGTCATGCGGCCTCTCAGGGTACCCATTTCCACGAGTTGACCCACGCCCTCCTGATCGAGGATCTGGAAGGGATCGTGTTTCAGGAGGTTTTTGGCCAGGTAAACCGGCATAAACACGCCTGAATCGTCACGCGAGTAACCAAAGGTCATCTGAGTGAGATCGTTGGTGCCAAAGCTGAAGAATTCAGCCCGGACGGCGATTTTATCGGCCACCAGAGCGGCACGGGGGATTTCGATCATGGTGCCCACCAGGTAGTCCACGCGGGTCCCTTTTTCCGCGAAGACCTTTTCAGCGGTCGCGCGGATGATCTCTTCCTGGAGCTCAAATTCAGCCGGGGTGCCGATCAGCGGTACCATGATTTCCGGCAGCACTTTGATGCCTTTGGCGGTCACGTTGATGGCGGCTTCGATAATGGCGCGGGCCTGCATTTCCGTGATTTCCGGATAGGAGTTTCCCAGCCGGCAGCCACGGTGTCCCAGCATGGGATTAAACTCATGCAGGGCGGCGACGCTTTCTTTGACTTTGCGGAGGGAGATACCGAGTTCGTCGGCAAGTTCCTGCTGCTGTTCTTCCTCATGAGGGACAAACTCATGGAGGGGAGGATCCAGCAGACGCACCGTGACGGGGAAGCCGTCCATGGCCTCGAAGATACCTTCAAAGTCGGAGCGCTGCATGGGCAGCAGCTTGTGCAGTCCTTTGCGGCGGCCGGTTTCATCTTCGGCGAGGATCATTTCACGCATGGCTTTGATGCGGTCACCCTCAAAGAACATATGTTCGGTGCGGCAAAGACCTATGCCCTGAGCTCCAAAACCGCGGGCCAGGCGCGCGTCTTTGGGAGTATCGGCATTGGTGCGCACTTTCATGCGGGTATGCTTGTCGGCCAGTTCCATCAGAGCGCCAAAGTCGCCGCTCAATTCAGGCTCCACGGTCTCAATCTTGCCTTCCAGCACCTGACCGGTGCTGCCGTTGAGGGAGATCCAATCGCCCTCTTTATAGACGTTTCCATCCACACTCATGGTGCGAAGCTTGTAGTCTATCACCAGAGCTCCAGCTCCGCTCACGCAGCATTTTCCCATTCCGCGCGCCACGACAGCGGCGTGAGAGGTCATGCCGCCCCGGGCCGTCAAAATACCCTGGGCCACGTTCATGCCGCGCAGGTCTTCCGGAGAGGTCTCAACCCGGCAAAGCACCACTTTTTTGCCCTGAGCTGCCCAGGCTTCGGCATCGTCTGCAAAGAAGACGATCTGGCCGGTAGCCGCACCAGGAGAAGCAGGCAGGCCTTTGGTGATCACTTTCGCGGCTGCCAGGCCCTGGCGTGAGAAGACGGGATGCAAGAGCTCGTCGAGCTTGTTGGGTTCCATGCGCAGGAGCGCGGTCTGATCGTCAATCATGCCGTCCCGCAGCATTTCCATGGCGATTCTCACCATGGCAAAACCGGTGCGTTTGCCGTTGCGGGTCTGCAGCATCCAGAGTTTGCCTTCCTGAATGGTGAATTCGATGTCCTGCATATCGCGGGCATGGTTTTCAAGCTTACGCTGAGCGGCAAAGAGCTCCTGATAGACTGTGGGCATGGCTTCTTCCAGACTGGGGAACTTGGCCACGCGATCAGCTTCCGAGACTCCCGCCAGTTTGGCCCAGCGCTGGGAACCTTCTTTGGTGATCTGTTGGGGAGTGCGGATGCCGGCCACCACGTCTTCGCCCTGTGCGTTGATCAGGTATTCGCCGTTGAAAAGGTTTTCTCCGGTGGCGGCGTCACGGGTGAAGGCCACTCCGGTAGCGCTGCTGTTGCCCATGTTGCCAAACACCATGGCCTGGACGTTTACCGCGGTACCCCATTCGCCAGGGATGTTGTTGAGCTGACGATAGAAGATGGCGCGGTCGTTGTTCCAGCTGTCAAACACGGCATAGATGGCTCCCCAGAGTTGTTCCCAGGGGCTTTCGGGAAAGTCGTGTCCGGTGTTTTCTTTCACCGCGGCTTTGAAGAGGGCCACCAGCTGTTTGAGGTCATCGGCGCTGAGGTCCAGATCGTTGGTCACGCCCTTGTCGTGCTTCATCTTGTGGATGATCACTTCAAAGGGATCTTCTTCCTCTTTGGACGCGGGTTTGAGGCCCAGCACCACGTCTCCGTACATTTGCACGAAGCGGCGATAGCTATCCCAGGCGAAACGTTCGTTGCCGGTCTTCTTGATGATGCCCTGCACGGCTTTGTCGTTCATGCCGAGGTTGAGGATGGTGTCCATCATGCCAGGCATGGAAGCCCGGGCCCCGGAACGTACGGAAAGCAACAAGGGATTGGCATCGGAACCAAATTCCATATTCATCAGCTTTTCCAGGTGACGGATAGCGGCTTCGACTTCGGACTTCAGAAGCGCGCTGACAGCATCCCTGCCAAGCTTGGTGTATTCGTTGCAAGTGTCTGTGGTGATGGTAAATCCGGGGGGCACTGGCAAGCCGATCAGGTTCATTTCGGCCAGGTTGGCTCCCTTACCACCGAGGAGATTCTTCATGTCGGCCTTTCCTTCGGCCTGTCCGTTACCGAATAGGTAAACGCGTTTGGTATCAGTCATTTATCCTCCATGTTATCATGTTTTGATAGTTTAATGGTAGAGTACCAAAATTCCTGCATGGCGATTCTGTCAATAGCAAACTGCCACAATCCCCTTAGCCTCCTTTACACCACCTATGCCTCTCCTTTGCCTCTCCTGTGCCTTGGCATGAGTGGAGCCCAGGCGGGGTGAAGGTGGAGAGGAGGCTGTTTTGCTGTTAAACCCTGGCCGGGATTATCATTAAACCCCGGGAGCAAGTCCGGGATGGACGCTCAGAGCCCTTACTGAGCCGCTGCCCAGGAGCATAGCCAAGGCAAGGCGGACCCAGCTCGCTTTTGTCCGAAGTGGGTGGGGGATGCTGCAGAGATCAGAGAGGACAATCTATCAGCTAGAAAGCGTCAAGGATTTGCTGGGCATAGGATTTGAGCTTTTGGGCGGCGTCTTTTCCCAGTCGATAGCAGATCAGATTGAGGGTGCGGGGAGTGTAGCTGTACAGCTTGTTGCCTTTCTGCTCCAGAAGTTCCCACTGCCCGGGGTAACTTTGCACGGCTTTGAGCTGATAGTCCGTCTGGTCCACAGCGCTGATCAGTTCTTTCAGGCGATTCTGGATAGAGGCGCGGTAGCTGGCTTTGAAGATGGGATCAGCTTCCTGGATATAATTGGCATTGGTGGACAGGTATCTGGTTTTTTGGAGATACCATAGGGCTTCGGTGTTTTCGTCTTTGAGAAGGGCAATCAGCCGATCGCGCATCTCCCGGCGTACATCTTCCTGGGTAGGATCTAAAAGCATGAGGCGGATGTGATGGGTCCCGAGAGGGACTTTGCTGGATCCCTGGGGATGAATCATTGCATGGAGCAACCTTTCTCCCAGATGGTATCTGTAGATTTGTCCGGCGCTGAGTACAAAGATCATATTATACACCAGGTTTTGGATCTCATCCCAGTTCAGGCTGTACTCAGTCTTCGCGCCTTTTTGGCTATCCACCATTCTGAGCACCTCATCCCAGGAAAATGTCTTGTGATTGCCCAAATCCACCAGATCGCCTTCCCCGAAATCAAAACCATTATCTTCAAACCTATCGACGCTATCCAGCTTGTAAGGGTATGCCAGTCCGGACACCTTGAGGGCGGGACGATCGTCCCCCTTGAGTCCCATCGCGGCTAATCCACAGAGGAGCAGAACAGCAATAACGACGATTCTGGCGAGCTTCATGATTCCTCCCGACCGGTCATCCGATCCCTGAAACCCAGTGGGATGGAGGGCAGCGTCTGTCAAGAAAAAACATCCGCGGATAAAAAACTTGACGGGAATCGGGGAACGCTCACACTTGTAAAAATATATCTACAGGAGAACCTCATGCACAAAACTATGTTTATCCTGAGTATCCTTGTTCTGGTTGGGGGCCTGCTCTGGGCCCAGGGTTATGAATTGCGCGTCCTCACTGAAAACTATCCTCCCCTCACGTATATGGAGGAAGGCGCGATCAAGGGATACGGCGCGGACGTGGTATCCGCCATCCAGAAACTGCTGGGCACCGAATTCCCCATTGAGTTGCATATGTGGGAAAAAGCCTATGAATTGGCCCTGAATGAGCCCAATATTCTGCTCTTTACCATGGAAAAGACCGCCGAACGCGAAAAGCTCTTTCAGTTCGTTGGACCATTGGGTGCCAATACCGCGTGGTTCTACGTGCCTGCTGGCAGCAAAATCGAGATCAAAGACCTCGATGCCGCCCGCAAACTGAACGCCATCGCCACCACCACCAACTGGTTTACTGAACAGGAATTGATCAAACAGGGCTTTGAAAACCTCAAAAGCGTGGCCGATCCCATCGAAACCATCCACATGGTGCTGAAGGGCAAGGTCGATGCCTCCGTCTACACCGATCTCACTCTGCCTCAGCTTGCCAAGGAAGCCGGAGTGGCCCCAAACGAGCTCAAGCCTGCTTTGGAACTGATGCGCAGCGAGTATTTTCTGGCATTTTCCGCCAAGACCGATCCTGAGATCGTGAAAGCCTGGAGTGAAGCTTTCAACAAGCTGCAGGAATCGGGAGAGCTGAAAAGTATTAAAGCCAATTGGGACATCCCCTAACTAAACTTCCCTCTTTGGGTTGAGAGGATGGGGAAGGTTCAGAGGGTTGATACCCCCTGCCTTCTCAACTCTCTCAACCCTATCAACCTTCTAAACCCATTCCACTCCCTTATCCTGACAACAAACTGCGAGATCTGCGTTCCCATCCGCGTAATCTGCTGGAAACTTGCCTCACTTCTAAAACCTTAACGATTCAGTTGACACAAAGCGCCAGCTAAAAAGGATGGCTCTTATGGAACGCGTCAAGATAGCAATCACGGACTCGGACAATACAGCCAAACTCCCCTCCGGATGGTGCCTGATGGCATTTATGGAAGGGGATGAGGTCCTGCATTTGGGGATCAGCCCCAATGCCGGGAAGCGCTATGCTTATTTGAAAGAGCGCGCCAAAGAGGACGCGGGCGTTGATGAACTGCTGAAGACAGCTTCCAGCCTGCAAGTGGAGAAAATGAACAGCGCTCTGGATGCCCTGATCGCTCTCAAAACAGGAATTCATGACGCGCGGCCCCGCTTACAGAACAGCTACCGTCCCTGGCAAAACTATGTGTATCTGGCTATCGACGCCTACCACTTTCCCTTTATCAGAATTACGCCGGACACCAATGATGACTGGATCTACCTGGGCCCCTTCCGCGACCGTTTTTTTCTGGCTGACGTGCTGGACTGCGTGGGACGCATCCTGAGGCTGCCGCGGTGTGAATCAGATGTCTGGCCTTGCGACAAGCTGGACAGAGGACTTTGCGGGGGGTATTGCAGAGGGCTGGATTCCAGCTTCCGCGAGCCTGACACAGATGCCGGGTTAAGCAATGATCCCAAGGCCTCCGGTGAATCCGATTACTCACTGGAGAAGCTTGACAGCCTGCTGAAGGAGAGCTTTCTGAGCCCCAGCCAGGGGATTCTTGAGATGTTGAAGCATGAACGCGATAAGTATTTTGATGATTTGGAGTTTATCAAGGCGGACCTCCTGGATGAAGAAATTGCTTTGCAGCAAAAGTACCGCGACTGGCTGATCTTTCTGTACGCGGCCCGGCAGCTCAATTGGGAGGATGACAGACTCCTGGTGGAACGTGGCAGGATACGCCGCTGCACTTATCGGGGAAGGGATTATCTCTTTGCTCCGGATTCCACTCCCTACCGGGAAAACGAAAGCCTGGCGCTCAATCTGGACAGCGTGGACGAGGCCAGGATTCTCTATGAATATTACAAAGACTATAGTCAAGGATAGATTTATGTATGACAAGCTAAGACAACTCAGTTTGGTTAAACAATCCCGTCAGGGCAAGGTGAGAGACATTTATGACCTGGGCGATACGCTCCTGCTGGTCACCAGCGACAGGGTGTCGGCCTTCGACGTGGTGTTTCCGGATCTGATCCCAGATAAGGGGATAATCCTCAACAAGATAGCGGTGAGTGTATTCAACGCCACCCGCCATATCATCTCCAATCATCTCATCAGCGACAGAGTGGAAGACTTTCCGCTGGAGTTTAAGCCCTTTGAGGACTATCTCAGGGGCCGCAGCATGCTGGTCCGCAAGACCCGCGTGATTCCCTTTGAATGCATAGTGAGAGGCTATATCAGCGGCTCCGCCTGGAGTGAATATACCAGGACCGGCACGGTGGGCGGAATGCTGATCGCCGAAGAGATGAAGGAAAGCCAGAAATTTGCACAGCCGCTTTTCACTCCCTCCACCAAGGCCGAGGAGGGTCACGACGTCAATATCAGCTACCGTGAAATGCTGGGCCATATGGACCAGTGGATAGCCGAATTGATCAAAAACAAATCCGTGGAGCTGTATAACTATGGCCATGAACTGATGTTGAAGCACCACATCATTCTGGCCGACACCAAGTTTGAATTTGGCATTAGCGGAGGCGAGATCGTGCTCATCGATGAAGCTCTCACGCCAGATTCATCCAGGTTTTGGGCTGTGGACGACTATGAGATCGGCAAAGCCCCCAAAAGCTTCGACAAGCAGTTTATCCGCGATCATCTGAATCAAAGCGGCTGGAACAAGCTGCCCCCGGCCCCTCAACTCCCGGAAGAAGTGATCCGCCAAACCAGGACTAAATACCTGCAAATATATCAGATAATGACTGGAGAGACCCTCTGATGCCCAAGCTTATCTGTATTGTCGACGACGAAGACGAACTCATTCAGAATCTCAAAGCCGAGTTCGGTGCCCTGCGTCCCGAATGGGATGTGCGGGTCTTCTCAAACGGAATGGATGCCCTCCGATTGATCCTCTCTGGAGGAGTGGACCTCGTGCTTACCGATATCGCCATGCCTGATATGGACGGCTATGAGCTTTACTGGCGCGTCAAAGAGCATGATCCCAAGATTCCGGTGATCATGATGACCGGCTTTGGTTACGATCCCAACCACGTGCTGGTGAGGGCAAAATCAGACGGGCTGCAGGACGTGCTTTACAAACCCTTCGATGTGGAAGATCTGGCCATGAAAATCGACTTGCGTCTGGCTGAATCTCAATAGCAGAGTGCTCAGCAACGCTTTTCTGGAGAGGCACTTATTTCAGCGCTCGCGCCTGAGCGACCTGCTGTATCCGGTATCGCTCGTCTACTCCGCTATCCAGAAAGCCCGTGGGAAAAAAGGCCTCGCGCAAGCCATCCGGTTACCCTATCCCCTGATCGGGATCGGTAATATCGTGAGTGGCGGTAGCGGAAAAACCCCTTTCACGCTGGCTTTGGCCAAAGCGGTTTGCGCTGATGCTTATCGTCCCGCGGTGTCCCATCGTGGCTACAAAGGCAAGCTGGAAGGCACTCCGAGCCTGATTTCCAGGGGCGAGGGACCTCTTTTCCCGGCGGCCGATTGTGGAGACGAAGCCTGGCTAATGGCAAAGACGCTTTCCGGCATTCCCGTGGTGGTTGGCAAGGATCGTTTGCGGGCTGTTGATCTGCTTTCCGGGCTTGAACCGCGACCGGATATCGTGTTGATGGACGACGTGTTTCAAAACCATAAACTGATCAAAGACATCGATATCGTCTGTTTTGACGCCGCGGTGGGAATCGGCAACGGCAGATTGATCCCGGCTGGTTATCTAAGGGAGGGGCTTCCTGCTTTGAAACGGGCCGGACTGGTGGTGATAACCCGCAAACAGGTCTCCATTGATCCCGCTCCTCTGATCGAGGCGATCAGGCCTTTCTGCCCCTGGGTGGAAGTCCTGGATTACAGCCTTACGGGTATTGAGGATTCAGAGGGCGGGGCTATAGAAACGGGATCGGTCCAAAAATCCATCCTGGTATCGGGAATAGCTTTCCCCACCAGCTTTGAAAGGCTTGCCGCAACGGCTGGGATCACCTGGACGCGGCATTTCGCGTTTCGTGACCATTATCATTTCCAAAGCCGGGAAGCGCTCAAACCGCTGTTGGATTACATCCGCGCCGAGAGGATCGAGCATGTCTGCTGCACGGCTAAAGATGTGGCCAAGTTATCTCAACACAAAGATTTGAAGCCGCTGCTGGCAGTACTGGTGCTGGGACCCGATCAGAACAGGGTGGACGAGCTCTGGCGAAGGATCAAAGAGAGGCTCTGAAACCTTGGTCCACGCGGATAAGATCCAACTGCTGTGCTTCTTTCTGGTATCCTATCTGCTGTCACGAGTGTTTGTCCGTTTCGAGCTCCCCAAACGCCTGGTGTGGTGGCTGATAGAGGAAAAGCATCTCAGCATATCCAGACTCAGCTGGTTGATTATAGCAGGGACAGCCCTGCTGTCCATGCTCATTGCCAACGTAGTCACCCTGATGGCGATGATACCGGTTTTGGACCTCATCCAGAAAGAGTTTAAGGGATCCCCGCAGGAGCATAAGCGCTTTTCCACATTGATGATGTTGTCTGCCGTATGGGGTGCCAATATCGGAGGAATGGGCATGCTGACCGGCACCACTACCAATGGGATTCTGATCGCAATGTATGAAGCCTATAAGTTCCAGATCAGCAATCAATTCACCTTTCTTTCCTGGATGAGCTGGGGTATTCCGCTGGCGATCTTGCTGAGCGTGATTGGATGGCTGGTGTTGATGCTGGTGTTTCGTCCCGCGCGCCAGCTTGCCGGTGGAGAACTGCGTGCTCAGCTTTGCTGTGGAAACTCTAATCCCCAGGCCCAAAGGCTGGCCGTCCATCTGGCCCTGCTGTTTCTGGTCTCCGCAGCGGTTCTGTCATCGAGCATGAGTTTTTTCCCTGAGCACCGGCTCACGCTGATGGTGATCAGTATCAGCTGGACTCTTGGCTTCCTGTATCTCTTGTTCGTGCATAAGTTTGCCCTGGGGGTTGAAGAGGTGCGGCAGATACTCCTGCCTCGCTCGCATATATTTCACGACCTGCCCCGCAAAGGGTTGTTGTGGATATTGGGGGGAGTTGTGATCACCGCCGTCCTGGTTGCGCTGGGTTTTCCAGATAGCGTGGCCAGAGCGTCCATCCAATGGATCAGCCAGGATCAGTCGGTGATTTTGCTGCTCCTGATCGTGGGGGCAATCACCACCTTTTCCACTGAACTCGTGAGCAATACGGTGATCCAGATCGCCATGTTTATGAGCTTGTTTCCGCTCTCAAGAGTATATCCCGAGATTTCATGGCAGGTGATGCTGATCATCTCACTTTCCAGCACCTGCGCTTTTATGAGCCCGATCGCCACTCCCTCCAATGGTCTGGGTTTTGGCAGCACCCGCCGGATTGCCTTACATTACATGTTGATGGCGGGATTATTGATGAACATCGCCAGCCTGCTGACGATTACCCTCTGGGTGCATTATTTCGTGCCGCTCGTCCTGAGCCTGTTTGCGTAGGCCACCCATTGAGCCGCGATGGTGATCGCCGCGGTTTCAGCTCTGGTGATCAGGTGGCCTATCGATATCGAAGTCACGTTTTCCTGTTGTAGAAGGCCGATCTCACTCTCTGACCAGCCACCCTCCGGACCGATAAAGAAGCAAGGCTTCGTCTCCGCAGGCAATCTCAGGTCATCCAGCCACAGATCTGGTTTCAGCTCGGAACAGAGGATGGGTGTGTAGCCGTATTCTCTGGCTTCAACAAGAACTGCTTTCAGCTCTGTTGGCTGCTCCAGGACAGGCAGGATGGGATTGTCACACTGTTTGATGGCTGCCAGAGCGATCCGCTCCAAACGACTGTCGTTTGCACTCTTGCGGATGCTGAAGTCACAGACCATGGGGAAGAATTGACCAGCTCCCAACTCGGTGCACTTCTCCACCAGCAGTTCGTCGTGGCGGTTTTTGAGCAGCGAGAACGCTATCGCGTAGGGAGCGGGGAATTGCATGTTTGCCATCAATTCATCAATTTCCAGCTTCGCTTCCCGTTTCCCGATCTCCATTACTCTCGCTCTGGCAAGCATACCTTTGCCGCTGTTGAGCATGACGACGTCTCCCACCCGCACTCTTGCCACTCTTGCCAGATGGTGGAACTCTTCACCACTGAGGATGAGAATCCTGTCTGAGGATGCTAGGTTGGGGAAGTATACCGACGGCAAGGGCTTACCTCAATTAAAGATATCCCGCAGCTTATGCAGGAAGCTGTGTCCGGGCTTCATTTCCCGTTTGCGGTCAAACTCTTTCAGCTTCTGATATAGCTCGGTTTCATCCCTTGATAGCTTGGTAGGCGTAACTACCACGGCACGAACGATCTGGTCTCCTCTGGAATAGGAGTGCAAACCCTGGATGCCTTGTCCCTTCAGCCTGAACAGCCTGCCGCTCTGAGTGCCGGCAGGTATTTTCATCTTAACCTGCCCCGTGAGCGTGGGCACGGTGACTTCGTCACCCAGCACGGCCTGAGAAACAGTGACCGGGTACTCCAGGATGATGTTGTTACCATCCCGTTCAAAGACATCATCCTGCTTTTCATGGATGAGCACCAGAATATCTCCATGACTGCCGCTCCGGGGCCCGATGTTTCCCTGTCCGCGCAGGCGGATGTATTGGCTTTCCTCCACTCCGGCAGGAATCTTGACCTGGATTTCCTTTACCTTGCTCTGACGCCCTTCGCCGTAGCACTTGCTGCATTTGTTTTTTACGATCTTGCCTTCACCGCGGCAGGAGGGGCACTCGGAGACTGTCTGCATCTGGCCAAACAGGCTCTGACGTACCGTGCGCACCTGACCGGTGCCGTGACATTGGGAGCAGGATTCCACCTTGCCGTCCTCGCTGCCGGATCCTCCACAACGGTCGCAGGCTTCCTTGACACCGATCTTGATGGTCTTCTCGGCGCCCAACGCGATTTCTTTGAGCGTGAGGGAGAGCTCGATCTGAAGGTCTTCCCCCCGGTTGCTGGAACGCTGGGAACCGCGTCCTCCGAAACCGCCGCCACCAAAGAGAGTCTCAAAGATGCTGCTGAAACCGCCTCCGCCAAAGAGGTCACTAATATCGTCGAAGTGGGTGAAATTATCCCAGGAGAAACCGCCCCCGCCAAACTGACGATCGATGCCGGCATGGCCATACTGGTCATAGACTTGGCGTTTATCCTTGTCAGATAGAATCTCGTAGGCTTCGCTGGCTTCCTTAAACTTCTCTTCCGCTTCCTTGTTATCTGGATTCTTATCCGGATGGAACTGCATGGCCAGCTTGCGATAGGCCTTCTTGATCTCCGCTTCGTCGGCGCTTTTGTTCACGCCCAGCACTTCATAATAATCACGTTTTGCCATTTACTCTCCCAGGCATGTTTTACAGTGGAACCGCAAACGTCCTCGTTTGCGATTGAAGGGATACACGTTTCTCAGACCGGAATCCGACATTCCAGACAGGGCCGCAAACGCCCTCGTTTGCGGATGTGAGTTTGTCATTGGCCGAACTGGTGATCAATATCCAGGTTAATAGTGGGGCGGGAAGTACCCGCCCCTGTATGCGGATTATTTGTCGTCCACCACTTCAAAGTCGGCGTCGATGGGACCGTCTTCTTTCTTGGGGCCGGCATCCTGAGCCTGGGGGCCCTGTTGGAAATCTTCAGGATTGAAACCAGCAGCGTTGGGATCAAATCCTGCGCCGCCTTGTTGTTGCTGGGCTTGCTTGTAGATGATCTCACCCAGTTTCTGCGCCTTCTTGGCCAGGTCGCTCTTGATGCTTTCCATCTCAGCCGCGTCGGTGGCTTTCTCCATGCGGTCCTTGGCGGTCTTGATTTCGGCTTCCAGTTCGCTCTTTTCGCTTTCGCTGAGTTTGTCGCCATATTCCTGCAGGCTGCGTTCGGTGCTGAAGATCAGGCCGTCCAGTTCGTTTTTGGCAGTGATAAATTCCTGGCGCTTTTTGTCTTCCTCGGCGTGCATCTCAGCGTCCTTGATCATGCGGTCGATGTCGTCTTTGTTGATACTCCCGGCCCGGTCGATCACGATCGATTGCTCCTTGCCGGTGCCTTTGTCCTTGGCTGAGACGTGCAGGATACCGTTGGCGTCGATATCGAAAGTGACTTCGATCTGAGGAACCCCTCTGGGAGCGGCTGGGATGCCAACCAGGTCAAAGCGGCCCAATGATTTGTTATCCTGGGCCATGGGACGCTCACCCTGCAGGACGTTGATGGTGACGGCGGTCTGATTGTCCGCGGCGGTTGAATATATCTGGCTCTTCTTGGTTGGAATGGTGGTGTTGCGGGGGATGAGAGTATTGCAGACCCCGCCCAGGGTCTCGATTCCCAAAGAAAGAGGAGTGACGTCCAGGAGCAGCACTTCGCTCACGTTGTCGTCTCCGGACAGGATGGCTCCCTGGATGGACGCTCCGATCGCTACCACTTCATCCGGATTGAGGCTGCGGTTGGGCTTTTTACCAAAGAACTTTTCTACCGCTTCTCCTACTGCCGGGATGCGGGTGCTGCCACCTACCATCAGGACTTCCTGAATCTCGGAAGCGCTCAGTTTGGCATCGGTCAGAGCTTGACGGCAGGGGCCTAAGGTGCGCTGTACGAGGTCTTCCGTGAGGCGGTTGAATTCCGCCAGACTGAGATCCAGGCTCAAATGTTTGGGACCGGTGGCGTCTGCAGTGATGAAGGGCAGATTGATGTTGGTGGTCTGAGTGCCGGAAAGCTCGATCTTGGCCTTTTCAGCCGCTTCACGCAAGCGCTGCATAGCCATGGGGTCCCTGGATAGGTCGATGCCTTCCTGCTTCTTGAAGTTTTCCAGTATCCAGTCAATGACACGTTTGTCAAAGTCATCTCCACCTAGGTGGGTATCGCCGTTGGTGCTCAGCACTTCCACCACGCCCTGAGAGATATCCAGAATCGAGATGTCGAAAGTGCCGCCGCCCAGGTCATAAACGGCCACTTTCTGCTCTTTCTTGTTTTCCATCCCATAAGCCAGGGCCGCGGCTGTGGGCTCGTTGATGATGCGCTTCACGTCCAGTCCGGCGATCTTTCCGGCATCTTTGGTGGCCTGACGCTGGTCGTCGTTAAAATAGGCAGGCACAGTGATCACGGCCTCGGTAACCGTCTGGCCCAGATAGGCTTCGGCGGTTTCCTTCATTCTGGTGAGCACCATTGCCGAGATTTCCTGTGGGGTGAAATCTTTATTTTCGGTGTCGATATGCACGGCCGCCTGGCCTTTGATGCCAGAGGTCACTTTAAAGGGGACTTGCTGGATCTCGTTGCCCACTTCGCCATGGGCGCGGCCCATGAAACGCTTGATCGAGAACACTGTGTTTGTCGGGTTGGTGACAGCCTGACGCTTGGCCAGTTGGCCTACCAGACGCTGTCCATCTTTGGTGAAGGCCACCACGCTGGGTGTGGTGCGTCCGCCTTCGGCATTGGTTATTACTACGGGTTTGCCACCCTCGACCACCGCGACGCATGAGTTGGTGGTACCGAGGTCAATTCCAATTATCTTTCCCATTATTCCTCCATGGTACTCATATTATTCTTGTTCAATGTCTTGCTCTTCCGGTTCTGCTTTCAGGGGACCGGATGAGACTGCCACGCGGGCAGGCCTCAAAACTTTATCATGGATCATGTAGCCGTTCTGGATCACGGCCGCCACGATGTTTTCATCATAATCGCTGGGGATATGGGCCAGGGCTTCATGCCACTGGGGATCAAATTCCTTGCCCAGCGCGTCAATCTTGCGGATGCTCTCTCGCTCCAGGACGGTGCGGAGCTGCTGCTCGATCATGGTAAAGCCCTTGATCAGTTTGTCTTCCTTGTGTTCGTCACCCGCCTGGGCCAGAGCGCGCTCAAAATTGTCCAGTACGTCACAGATATCGAGGGCCAGCTTCTGGGTGGCCAGCTTAATCCAGTCCGCCTTTTCCTGATTGCTGCGCTTGCGGAAGTTTTCAAACTCCGCCATGTTGCGCAGATACTTGTCCTTCCATTCGGCTACTTCCTGTTCCAATTTGGCCTCGCGGACCGGACCACTGTCTTCGATCTTTATTTCCATTTCTTCCTGCTCTGTTTCTATCTGCCGTTCAGGAGTCACTCCCGCTTCCGGTTTATGGTCGTCGCCGTGTCTTTTCTTCCTGCTCATTTCATTTCTCCTTGGGAACTATCATGCCGCGCTTGGTGGTGTCTGTGATCGTGAAGATGACGTCCCGGATCAGAGGTATCAGCTTTCTGTAATCGGTGCGCAGAGGTGCCACAACTCCCAGAAATCCCGGGATTCCAAATACTTCGTAGCGTCCAAAGATGAGGCAGAATTCCTGCCATTGCGGCTCGTTGAAGTCTTCTCCCATCAGCACTTTCACCCTGCCCCCGGAATCGTGCTCGCGCATCAGCTTCAGCAGCTGGTCCTGGCGCTGGATGAGGTTCATAAAGCTCAGTATGCTCATCTTGGAATCAAACTCCGGCTGCTCCAGAAAACTGATACTGCCGTCGAAGTTGATAAAGAAATCGGTGAGCTCTATGAAGGCCTTGTGCAGCTCGCGCAGAAATATACTGACCAGGGCGTTGTCTTGATGCATGTTTTCCCGCATCTCCACCAATACCCGGTTGGCGATATCATAGATGCGCAAGCCCACCAGCTCGTCGTTCAGATATCTCACCAGCTTGCGCAGTTGGGTGTCGGTGATGTCATACTCGCATTTCATCACCACTGTTTTATCGAGTCCGCTGTCCAAGCTCATCACGAAGATGAATTTGCGCGATCCGATGGGGAAGACGTCCAGCTTGGCCAGATAACCGTTGGAAACCTCGGGTTCGGCCACAAAGCTGAGCTGATCAGTCTCCCTGGCCAGCATCTGCATGATAAAATGCAAAGCCCGGGGCGTGTCTTTATAATTGCCGATCAGCAGTTCCCGTAGGATGTTCATGCGCTCGAATCTCACCCGCTGGTGCTCGGGCTCGATCATCCGCAGATACTGACGATAACCTCTGATAGTGGGAATCCGGCCGGCCGAAGTGTGAGGCTGGCAGATCAGGCTCTGCTGTTCCAGCTTCATCAGATCGAGGCGCAAAGTGGCCGAACTCACCTGAGTGAGATACTTCTCGTTCAGTATCCTGGAGGATACGGGCTCTACGCTGCCGATGTATTCATCCACCAGCGCGGCCAGGGTCTGATTCAGACGTA